>MNZY01000229.1 GCA_001873845.1 Candidatus Altarchaeum sp. CG2_30_32_3053
AACCTACTTCTGTTCATATCATACAACCCAGTTCACAGAGGATATAATACAAGAAAATAGTGAAAAAAAAGGGATAAAATATGCCTTGCACAAAAAAAATAATTTTTAGGAAAGGCATTAAATAAAACAAAAAAGGTTCAACAACTAAATGCTTTTTTGATTTTATGTCTCGATTCTAAAATGTGAAATTTTTCAACAACATTTTAGAAATTTTTCCATAAAATTTTAATTTTATTACAACTTGTCAAATATTTTTTTCCTGCACTCGAAATCAGGCAGAGGAATATAAATCCTTAAAGGAAATCTTTGAAGCAGCGCTTCATCAATGTCATCGGGCCGGTTTGTAGCTGCTAAAACTAAAATACCGTCGTTTTTCATTGTATCCCACCCGTCTAACTGGGTTAAGAGAATATTTAAAACGCCTCTTGCCCATGATTCATCGGCTTCTCCTCTTGCCCTTGCAAGTGCGTCAATTTCATCAAAAAGAATAATTGCGGGTTTGTTTTCCCTTGCGCTTTCAAATACATTTGCGATGTTTTTTTCTGCTTCACCAACATACTTAGCCTTTATGTCATCAATGTTCACCGTAATAAATGAAGCATCTATTTCGCTCGCGGCAGCTTTTGAAAGCAATGTTTTTCCACAACCAGGAGGGCCAAATAAAAGTATCCCCGTCCATGGTTTAAGCTTGTATCTCTCAAGCAGGTCTTTGTGTTTAACCGGCATTTCAATCGCAAATTTTAATTCTTTTTTGACTTCTTCCAGGCCGGCAATATCGTTCCATTTTACATTTGGCTTCTCTTTTACGGGCCCTTTTGACGGTTCTGACAGAGTTTTATTATTCTATCCGCTCCCTCCTCTCCCAGCAGGAGCAGGAGCAGGAGCAGGAGCAGGTCTCCACGGTTCTGATGTCGGATGGGCAATCATTGTCATACAACTGCGTATATATCCTTCTATTATAAATGAGTAATTCATATCAGTTTTTTCCGATTTTTCCTTTGCTTTTGTAAGAAGATCCAGTGCCTTTATTGCCGCATCTTTTGCGTCAGCGTGTTTTCCTTCAGAATATAATCTTTTTGCCATATCATACATTTCTCCGCCCCTTCTGCCCAGGTTTTTATAATCTGAATTTAAAGTATCTTCAGTCATTTTTATTTTATTTATTTTGTTACGAATTTTATCTTTAAATTTTTCTTTCATTGAATTACATCTGTGTTTTATGTCGTTCAGATTTTTGGAAAGAATTTCCCCGTAGATAAATTTAAATTCAATATCTTTAAAACCGGTCAATTCTTTAATTGCTTCTTTACGATATTTTATTTCACATTCTGTTTCCACAAGTTCATTCACAATATCATCTAAATTTTCATTGCATTTAAGTTTAAGTGAAATCTCCTGCTCCCTGCTTGTTTTTTTTATTTCTGCGGATTTTAATGCATCCCTATGTTTTTTTATTTCTGATTCTATATCCATTTCTGTAAAAATAAAATATAAAAAAATATAAAAAAATATATTTTACTCTGCAAAGTTTGTGTTTGCACAGCCCTCTGTTGGCCATTAAAAAATTATTTTGCCAAACTTGTCTCCTTTATCTTTTTAACGACTTCTTCCTCCGGCAGTGTGACCATACGCATGAAATTGATGGTGGTTTCCTTGTCCAGTTCTATCCCGGATTTGGCAGTCGTACTAAATATGTCTTCCATAAGTCCCTGCGTTTGTTTTGTTTGTTCATCAAGTTTATCTTTTGTATTTTCAACATTATTCAGTGTATTGTCTATTTTTTTCTCAGATAATTCAGGAACATTTATTTTCCCAAGTTCCGTATGCATCCCTTCAAACTCTTTTGTAACTGTGAGGACAGCGATTTTATTTTCAATATCTATCATGGCCTGAACAATATTGTTTTTAAGTGCCATCTAATTATTTTTTTGCCATTGCCGCGCATTATAATTCGCCGCATAACCCTGAATCAGCGCAGGGTCATTTACTTTCTTGGCTTCCCTGACTATATCTATCATTTCATTTTCAACTTTTAATATTCCTCTATCTATTTTTCTTTCCCTGATTTTCATATCATTCTTCTGTTCCACAAGCTTGTCCCCACTTGTTTTTCCTGTAAATACCTCCCCGACCCTTTTAAAAATATTTGACAGACCCATTTTAAATTTTTTAATTATTTATTTTTTAATTATTAGTATATTCTGCTTTTTAATAATTTATATTTGTAGGAATAATTAAGATTTAATAAACTTAATAATTTATAAATTTAGATTATAAATATAAATATAAATTTAGATTATAAATATAAATATTAAAATATCCTTTTTGGACAAAAAACAAAAATTTAATCCAAATTTAATCCAAATTTAATCCCGTATAACAACAACTACTACAAATATCTTAATTGAGTTTAAGTTTTTTTGGATTTTCCATAATCGTAAGGTCTTTCAAATAAACCTTTTTTATTTTTTTATCAATTTCATTAACATCTTCTGATGTAAGTGTGCTTTTTTCCATTATGCTTTCTACAATTTCCCTCTCACTTATGATAAAAGCGATTTCACCGCATATTGTTTCGTTCTAGTCTATGATGTCATGTCTATCCATATTATCTGCTATCGCTTCGGGGATCTTTGTACACACATTTCTCATTTTAATTTTTATTCAATATTATTTGATGCCTTTATTATTTATATTATTTATATTTTTTAAATTAATCATTATAAAATAGGATTAAAAGTAAATAACAAAAAATTAATCCTGTAAAATTTCAACCCCGTGTCCCGAACATCTGCCTAACCTTTGTTTCTTCAAAATTTAACCGGAACAAATTTTTACTTTATTTCCTGTTTCACATTATTTCAATTTTATATCCTTGTTTTCCAGTAACCATTTCCCTAAAAAGATAAATTTTATTTTTCTTAATCAGAATATCGCTCATGCTCTTTAACATATCTCTTGAAAAACTATTGCACAAATATACATTCATCAGCCCTTATCTGCGACCTTTCCAGTGCATTGTAATAACCTGCCCTGTTCTCATAAAGTATGTCAAGCATAGGGTAATTGTGCTTTTTAAGAACAAAATTCATCATCAGCCGGCTTATCCTTCCGTTCCCGTCCGCAAATGGATGCACACTTACAAATTTTAGTTGAGGATTACCTGATAATGAGGGCATCCGTATGGGACGAAGAAGATAAACAAAAAGCAATAGTTGTTGTAAGGGCGCAGGGAAAGAATCTTAATCTAAATTATCTGATGAAAAGAGCAAAAGATGATGAAAAGAGCAAAAGATGAAAAAGCAATCAAAAGGATAAAATAGTCGTTGAAATTTCAAAAGTGATTTCAAAAGTGATTTCTGATGTGATTTCTGAAATCAAATTTTTGCTATAAATTTAATCATTTAATCCCATAAAATTTCAACCTTATCTGTCCTGAACCTCTGCTTAACCATTGTTTCCTCAAACTTCTGTCTTATTCCTGCCTTAAACATCTTCAGTCCTGTCAGTGCAATCATAATCCCGTTATCCGAGCAATAATTAACCGGAACAAAAAATTGTGCATTGTGCTCTTCTGCCATCAGATTCAGCATTTCCTGCAATCGTTTATTATTACCAACACCTCCTGTAAGCAGTAATTGTTTTGCGTTCAAATGTGCTAATGCCCTTTCGCTAACCTCAACCAGCATAGAAAAGGCAGTTTCCTGCAAAGAATAACACAAGTCATCAAGGGCGAATATCCTGTTATTAAAATTTTTATCATCTTTTTTTCTGACTGCACTTGTCAATAATCCGGAAAGACATAAATTTGCTCCTTTAACCGTATATGGCAGGTCAATGAAATTTTTTCCGTTTTTTGCCAGTTTTTCAACCTTTGGACCGGCGGGATGCTTTAATCCGAATTCCCTCCCGAATTTATCCAGCAAATTTCCAAGGCCGATATCCATCGTCTCGCCAAATATTCTGTAAAAATTTTCCATGCGGATTAAAATCTGGGTATTGCCACCTGACACATAAACAATTAATGGCTTTTTTAAATTTCCCAGATGTATTCCGATTTCAATGTGTGCGATACAATGATTCACACCGAGCAAAGGAATGCCATGATAGAGAGAAAGTATCCGTGCAGATGTTGCTGCTGTTCTTAATGCCGGTCCCAATCCTGGCCCCTGTGAAAATGTTATCAGGCCAATTTCTTTAATATCCAAACCGGAAATTTTTAACGCTTCTTTTATTGATGTGTCAGCATTCTCGGCCATAAATTCCGCTGCAAAATACGGATTTATACCTCCTTCTGCGGGAGCATAAACCTTTCTAATATCTGCCAGAATTTTTATCTCACCTCCTGACTCATTAATAATTCCGACACCAAAGGTATGTGCTGTTCCTTCAATCCCCAAAACATTCATTTTATAACAAATAAATTTGAAAAATACTAATTATTATTAAACAAAATTTAAAGTTTAAGAAATGGCAGAAACACAGGGAATATTGTTTGACCTTGACGGGACGCTCGTTGATTCGTTTCCGTCAATCATTATTGCGTTTAAGGAAGCGTTTAAAATTTTAAAGCCATACGCAAAAAATAATATAAATTTTACGGATGACGGGATAAAGAAACTTATAGGGAGTCCTCATCAGGAAACATTCAGAAAGATATGCAGTGATCCAAAAGCAGTTAAAAATGCAGCAGATATATTCAGAGATACAAGAAAGAAATTTAAAGTTGATATGATTGATGGATCTGTTGACTTATTGATGTTTTTAAAGACCAAAAATTTTAAATTAGGAATTGTAACAACAACGGGAAGGGAACTTACAGAGAAGATTTTGAGTGATTTGAATGTGCAAAATTTATTTGAAGCGATTATTACGGGAAATGATGTGTCAAATTTAAAGCCGCATCCTGAGCCAATTTTAAAGGCACTTGAAATTTTAAATTTAAGCAAGGATGGGTGCATTATGGCAGGAGATCATCCGAATGATATCATGGCGGCAAATGCGGCCAATATAAAAAGTATAGCTATCTTATATGCCCGTACAAAAGACGAATTTATGAAGTATAAGCCGACATATATTGTTAATTCAATCGGAGAAATAAAGAACATAGTAACTAAATTATAATATGAGCTTAAGTTGCAGGGGTTCCCAAGCGGCCAACGGGGCGGGGTTCAGGGCTTCGTTGCGTAAGCATTCGTGGGTTCGAATCCCATCCCCTGCATAAATAAAAAGCAAAAGCAGAAAAACATGACTTAAAATTTTTATGGTGGATGTGAGGGTTATAAAAAGTGCAAAACGGAGAAGAACAATAAACGCAAAAAGAGTTAATGGGGAAATTTTATTGTATGTTTCAAATACTTTTAGCAGTGAAAAAATAGAACATTATATTGAATGGGCAAAAAAGAGGTTTGAAGCGTCAGACAGAAAGAAAAATTTAATTGAAGGAGATGCAAATGAGAACCTTGAAAATATGGCAAAAAAACTGAACAGAGAATACTTTAACGATGAACTTAAATGGAATAAAATTGAATACAGCACGGAACAAAACTCAAAGATGTTCGGGAATTGTCGCAGTGTGGATAAAATAATAAGGATTTCCGACCGGCTGCTGAAAATGCCTAAATTTGTTCACGATTATGTTGTGGTTCATGAAATGGCGCATCTGAAGGTTCCGTGGCATAATGAGCAATTTTGGAATCTTGTAAAAAGGTACGAAAAGACAGATATGGCAAGAGGGTATTTAATGGCAGTGGCGATGGATGATTAAAAAAGATTAAAATTTATCTGTTCTTTTATTGTAACTACTCGGGGAGTAGGAGATTTACCAGCGATTTTAAAATCTCAAAGATTTTAAAATATCCGAACGAAGTGAGGTTATTTTCAAAACGCAAAGTTTTGAAAACATGAGAGCGAAGCGAACTTATTTTCAAAACGCAAAGATTTTAAAATATCCGAACGAAGCGAACTTATTTTCAAAACGCAAAGTTTTTGAAAATATACTGAAAATCTTTGGGATTTTCAATCTTTAAAAAATCTTTGGGATTTTTAAATACTAAAACCTTTGGTTTCAATCTTTAAAAAATCTTTGGGATTTTAAAATACTAAAACCTTTGGTTTCAATCTTTAAAAAATCTGTGAGATTTTTGAAATACTAAAAATCTGTGAGATTTTCAATCTTATTTTAAATTTTGTTAGAAATTTTAAATCTCCGAACGAAGTGATGTGACAAAATGTTCTGAATATTTTGTAAATCTCCGAATGCTAATGAGGTTATTTTCAAATTGTGTCCATTTTAAAATCTCCGAACGAAGTAAGGTTATTTTCAAATTCGTAGAGAATTTGAAAAGACACAAACGAAGCGAGCGTATTTTTTGGATGGCTGAATAGTCACTTATTATTTTGGCTTCTTCAATTTTTTTCAGCAATAAAACAATTTATTCTTCACCATAATAACTGATTTTTTCCAGGAGATACCTGCCGCTCTCTTTTTTTGACACACTACTTGAAAAAGGTATATCTTTTCATCCGGGAATTATATCCTGGTGATATAGTGCAACACAAAGCAACGGAGGCATACCCAGGACTACATGATTATATCTCCGTGCAAATTTAATTCTGTGATCCAGAAATAAGCGACATCAATCGAAATGTATGCTGTTTCCTCCTTTTTGTCTGAATTTCTCTTTACCCGTTTTCATTTGATTATCTTCCCTTTTTCATCACAAATTTCAACAACATTAAATTTTGTGGCAACATCCATTTCAACAACAGCGATATAAGTTCCATTATTTATCTTTTTCTTTACATCTTCCTTCATATCTTCACCGATTGAGTAGGCATCAAGGTATACATCAATGTCCTTTATTTCATCCTTTGATTTAATCTCCAGTATTGTCCAGTTATATTCATCAACTACCTTCTTTAATGCGTCCTTTATATATTCCCTTGCCGCATCAACAGCGTACTGTTTCAGTTCTTCGTTTTTAAAATTTTCAAATTCTTCCGCATTTAAATTTTTTATGTACGAAATTTTTTCCTCGTCAAGTCCGTATTCCTCTGCATCCTTTAGCAAACCCTCTTTTGTAATATTTTTCAAAATTTTTTCTGTTTCGTTTTCAATCAGCTCATCGTTTTCACTTGCTGCTTTGAGAGTAGTTGTCTTTAATTCAATAATTTTCCAGTCATACTCTGCCTTAATGTTGTTCTTCACTATACTTTTATAGTCGGTTGTATCATTTACCTCTTTGTTTTTATCATTTTCCGTGCATCCGGAAATCATGACCATCATTAAAACAATTCCAATCCCGCCAATTACAAACAGTCCTTTCAAATTTAAATTTTTTTGGCTCATTTTTAACATTTTAAAATTTGTTTAATGGTTGAGTGCCAAATAGAGGTAGGCCATTGGTTTAATTAGACTGCTATAATAACCTACCTACAAAGTAGATCGTATTCTTGTGTAATAATCTGTGTATAAGTGGTGGCTACATCTATATAAATCTTATGGAGCTTTTTTAAAAGCTACTGCTGTACTTAGACTAATGAGCCACCTCTTTTATATTAAATTTTTCATAAATAAATTTAA
>MNZY01000156.1 GCA_001873845.1 Candidatus Altarchaeum sp. CG2_30_32_3053
GAGCTTGTCCAACTGTAGCGTTATTTCTTTTTGATAATATTTGGTGATTCATTATAAATTAATGTTTTTTAAAGATATTTTAATACTTTTTAAAATATATTTTATCAACTTTTTAGGCATAGAAAGTAATTATTATATATTAAAAAAATGGATCAAAAAAAGATGAAGGTAAAAGTATATGACAAAATAATTTTAACTAATGATACTTTCATGGAGGAAATTGTAGATAAACTGCTCTTTGTCAAACTAAAAGGCGATAAAGAAGATACAATATTTGTTTTACAAAAAGATAATATTGTTTGCCCTAAGTGTGAATCTGATGTCAAACCATGCGGAAGTCAGGTAGGTGGAAAGCGAATGTATAAATGTAAAAAAGACTGTTGTGGATATAGATTTACACCAAGTGAAACTCTTCCAAAGATGCGGCACAGTATTAAAGAGGTTGTTAAAGGATTAAGATACTATAAAGAAGATAAAATTTCACTACTGGATGTATCAGATATTCTTCGCGATGAAAAGGTTTTTATTTCATATAATGGCATTTGGAAGTGGGACAAGATTACTACCAATATTTTGAAAGCATTAATAAATGCATTTGAATTCCAAATTGAAAAGGAAAAAAATGAAACAAAGCAAATTAAAGATAAAGACCTTAAGTTTTTGGTGAAAAATATAAAATTCTTGGTTATACATAATAAGTTGATAAATTACATGCTTCAGAAGAAAATGACTACGTGGAAACAATTAGAGGAAAAATTTGGAATTTCAAAATCAACACTAATGAGACGACTACAAACGACAGAACTTATAAGAAGCATAAACTGTAACAAAAAATATCTCACACTTAAAGAAATTGTGGAGAAAAATGCGAATGAAAACGGAATCTGGCGGGCTGATAATGTAGTTTTTTCTACTTTAGGGACTCTTAATTCAACAATAGTAAATCTTGTTGAAAAATCAGAATCAGGTATGAGTATGGTTGATATTAAAAATTACCTGAATACCTCACCAAAACAAAATGTTGTTGATTTATTAGAGGAAGAAAAAATAACATGCAATAAGTTTGGTCACAAGCATGTTTATTTTTCACTGACAAAAAGCGAAGAGCAAATCAAATCAAGAATTAATATAGAACCAAAATGCACAATTAAACTGGATGCAAAAGATGTAAAATTCGCAGCGCAAAAAGTAGGTGAAAGGGTTAGAAATATTGTCAAAGATGCTATAGAACATGTTGGTATAAAAGAAGGAGACATATCTATAGTAGATGTATTAATGGAAATGTATTAATGGCGAGTGTTATGAAGCCGCTCAAACACGTAGATTCGGACAGACATCTTGCAAGGATTCTAAAAAACAATCCAACAATAGATGGATTTTATAACTTTAAAGAACCACCTGGGCATTCAACAATTTCAAGTGTCAAAAAAGAGTTTGGAGAAGAAGGTTATGACTATATATTCAAGAGTATAGCGATGTGGATTCTTAAAAAGTTAGATATAAAAGAACTTATTATTGCAGTTGACACAACACATGCGTTTAAATCTCAGAATAATAAGTGGGGAATTAAAATACATATTGCAGGAGTACATCCTTTTGGCATACCAATAGCATTCACACTAATGGAAGGAAAAGCACATGATATGGCTACTTTTGAGGAGATAATTGACATATTACATGACTATCGGCTAAATGAGAAAATTGACCGAATTAAATGTCACCAACCAATTGAA
>MNZY01000151.1 GCA_001873845.1 Candidatus Altarchaeum sp. CG2_30_32_3053
TACATTTTCGGTAATTCAAATTTCAATGAAATTTTAAATAATAAAATTTTAAATAATGGTAAAACAGGAATTACACTTTCTAATTGTGGCTTTTGGGGGAACTGTTATGATAATGCTGGAAATTCAAATAACATAATTAAAGATAACAAAATTTTAAATAATAATGTTGGAATTTTTTCCCAGCAATCAAATTCAACAATAAATAACAATGTTGTTTGCAGAAATGCCAATTTGGACTTTAATTCTTCTGCTTGGCAATCAAGTTCTGGGGATAATAATACATGTAATAATTCTGATGGATGGAATGATACAAGCGTAACAGGATGTAAAATTTCATGCAATTGTATAAATTTTGATTTTGATAATGATAATAAAGTTGATATTTTTGATGTTGTTGCAGGACTTGAACATTTAAAAGAAGAAAAAATGATTTATAACAAGTGGTGCTCTGCAAGAAACTATAATGAAATTGACCTATTTGATTTGCTTATTCTGATTGAGAAAATAGGCATGAACACAGTTTAAAATCTCATACTTTATAAAACACGATGAAAAAGAGAGAAATTTTAAATTTTGCACATTCTCCAGATGCAGATGACTCATTTATATTGGTTCTTATCTAAAATGCGTGGTGTTTTAAATAGAAAGGGCTTTGAAAAAGGTAAAAATTATGATAGAAAATTATGATAGCAATACGATTAATGATGTAAAGCATAATATGAGTTGTTTTCAAAATTTTATTTTTAAATGCTCCTGAAAAACGGAAAAATTTTTTATAAAGGAAAATTTGCCGATTTGGACATTGAAATTGACGATGAAACAGGAAAAATTTTACATATTGGAAATGTAGATGAAATTTCAGTAGAGAACAAAGGCGGGAAGATTTTAAATTTAAGCAGGAAAATAATAATTCCCGGAGCAATAGACGCACATGTCCATTTCAGGGATTTTGAGCAATCGTATAAAGAAGATTTTTTAAGCGGAAGCAAAGCGGCAATTAACGGAGGAATTACAATGGTCTTTGAAATGCCAAATTCACAACCAAAAGCAAATTGTTTCCGTGTCATAGCGAACAAAATAAAGAAGAATCCCAATATTGTCAATATGAATTTTTATGGAGGTGTCAGTGAAGATGACTTTGAAAATAATGCAAAACAGATAGAAAAATTTATTATTGGCTATAAATTTTATATGTACGAGGATAAAAATTTTGATCTTCTTGAAAAATTAAACAAGAAAATTTCGTTTCATGCCGAATTGAGCAATACAGACAACAGCATAAGAAACGAAGTTGATGCGATAAATATCCTTACAAAGATTTCTGATAAATTTAAATTTTCTCCTCATATCTGTCATATATCAACAGCTGATGGCCTGAAAACTGCAAATGAAAAAGGATGGACTGCTGAAATTACCCCTCACCATCTATTATTGAACAAAAGCAAAGATATTTGTTATAATGCCAGACCTCCTTTGCGGGATGAAAAGGAAAGACTGAAATTAGTAAGAAATTTAAATGCCATTGATGTAATAGCAAGCGACCATGCTCCTCACAGCATGAAAGAAAAGGAAAACGGAGCAAACGGGTTTTCTGGAATTGAAACAATGATTCCTTTAATGTTAAATTTAGTCAATAAGAATGTTATGACATTACAGCAGGTTGTTGAAAAAATTTGTATAAATTCGGGAAAAATTTTTGGAATT
>MNZY01000198.1 GCA_001873845.1 Candidatus Altarchaeum sp. CG2_30_32_3053
ATAACTTGTAAAAATATTAGTAAAAAAAACAAATATATAATTATCCCAATTTTAGTGGGGCAGCACCGTATTTTTATATTGATTATTGTTTCCACCCAAATTTTTCAATAACATTTTCAATAACATTAACACATTTATTAAATTCGTTGCTTTTTTTGGAAATTTTTTTAAATTATTTTTAAAAGTAATTCCAAATAATTTTTAATATTTTTAAATTGTTAAATTTTTTTAATACAGTCATTTATCATAGGATAAAGGTGTTCGGAACTACTGAATATTTAAAAACAATGGAAAACCAAAATAAAAAAACGCTGTCGAAAGCGAACATATCACGATCAGGCGTGTCCAAACGAAAATTGTGAAATATATAACCTAGTCAATCATGAACAAGTTGTAAAAAATAGACATAAAAAAAATGAATAGCAATAGTACTTATGTAAAGTGTGTAGCATACGATTCAATAAAATATAATTTTTAAGCAGATTTTTAAAAAATATCACAAATTAATTATCCTAATTTAAAGAGGAGAGCACCAAAATTTTAAAATTTTTTTGGAATATTGTTATTTTGCATCATCAAATCAACAATAGTTATTGCAACCATACTTTCAGCAACCGGAACAGCTCTTGGAACAATACAGGGATCATGCCTCCCTTTAACATTTAATGTCGTTTCCTCAAAATTTTTAATATCAACTGTGTTTTGCATCTTGGATATAGAAGATGTCGGCTTAATGGCAAGTCGTACCACAACAGGCATCCTGTTGCTAATTCCTCCTAAAATTCCTCCGCAGTTATTTGTTTTTGTGAAAATTTTTTTTGCGTTATCCGATTTATTCTCAATTATACAAAATTCATCGTTTGCTTCACTTCCTTTCATACCGCTTAATTCAAAACCTTTTCCTGTTTCAAATCCCTTAGCAGCAGGAATTGACATTAGAGCATAAGCAAGCCGCGCACCTAATTTACCATATACTGGCTCTCCTATTCCCGACGGAAGATTCAACACCAGAATTTCAATAATTCCTCCAACGGATTCCCCTTCATTTTTTGCTTTAATTATTGCATTCCTCATCAGTACGCCCTGTTCAACATCTATACATCTGATATCGCTTTTTTCAACTGCCTTTTTGTATTCATCAATTTTGTCTGTATCAAAATTTTTATAATAACTTATTCCAGATTCAATATTGGCAATTTCCTTCACATAAGCAAAAACATCAACTTTAAATTTATTCAAAATTTTCTTTGCTATTGCACCTGCTGCAACCCTGCATGCAGTTTCTCTTGCACTGCTCCTGCCGCCACCCCTGTAATCAATGTGCCCAAATTTCTCTTTATATGTCCAGTCGGCATGTCCGGGACGCAGTTTAAATTTCAATTCATCGTAGTCAGATGAACGGGCGTCCTTATTATAAATCATCATTGCTATAGGTGTTCCGAGCGTCTTTCCTTCAAAAATTCCGGATAAAATTTCAACAGTATCTTCTTCCTTTCGATGAGTGGAAATTTCACTTTGACCAGGCTTTCGTTTGTCTAATTCATGCTGTATTTCTGATTTTGAAATTTCAATCCCCCCAGGACATCCATCAATAACAACGCCAATTGCCTTACCATGTGATTCTCCGAATGTCGTAATTGTAAAAATTTCGCCAAAAGTGTTCATTTTATAATATTTAAAATAGAGACAACTAAAAATTATATAAACAGGGATTCTGATTTAAAAAAACTCTACGCAAAAACACACTCCTTTTTCTTGCATCTGCCTGTAATTTTGTAAATAACTTTTTTGTGAGGTGATTTATTTTTATTTAATTTAACTGCTGCTCTTAACTTTTTAAATAATTAATATTCTGAAACAAAAAATTACAAATTTTAGTTAAATTATCTATGCAATTTGTAAAGGATATTTTGGATTCAGGATCCCTAATAAATTATTTTAATCAATAAAAATAAATATGAGAGCGAAAAATTTAAACCATTAAACCATTATGAAATTTAATTATTATTTCACCAAATTTAAATGATTATCGTCATTACAGGAAAAGGAGGTGTAGGAAAAACAATGGTTTCATCATTGCTCGTCAGATGTATCGCAGAATTAAAAAAAGATGCAAAAATTCTGGCAATAGACGCAGACCCTGCCACAAATTTGGCGGATGCGTTAGGAATAAAGGCATTAATGAGTATTGGAGAAATCATAGAAAATTTCAATGTTGAAAATAGTAAAAATATAAATTTTTTAGATTATCTGCGGCAGAAAATTTCTGAAAATACAACACACACAGAAAAATCTGATTTTATTGAAATGGGACAAGGTGAAGGAGTGGGATGTTATTGCAGTGTCAATGATGTTTTAAGGTTTGTGTTAGAAGAAAAGCAGAAAAATTATAAATTTGTGATTGTTGACTGTGCGGCAGGATTAGAACATCTTTCAAGGAAGACAACCACAGGAGCAGATGTTTTGCTCATAGTTACTGATACATCTGAGGCGGGCTTCAGAAGTGCTGAAACAATAAAGAAAATCGCTGTCCATGCAGGAGTTGAAGAGGACAGTATGTTTCTGGTTGTAAATAAAGTAAAGGAAGCAAGAGAAGTAAGGAAAGTAAATACAGGTAGCGAAAAAACTGAAAAAGTAAAAACAGGCAGCGAAATTTTAAATGAAAAAATCGCAAACACAAAAATTTTAGAAATTTGCAGGATCCCTTATGATGAAAAGGTTATTGTATATAACAATTCTGGAACTCCTTTAATAAATATTCCATCCAATTCAAAGACATATCCAAGAATAAAGGAATTGGCTGAATTTTTGGCCGGATAAATTTTAAAATTAAAACTGTTATGATATTTAGTAATTTCCTTTTTTTATTGTATAATTTGATTATAGTCATTTTGACATCTTTTGATAATATTGTTTTTGTCCATATATTTATTCTTTAAATCATAATATGTAATGTTGATGTTCAAAATAAATAATCAAAAAGTTGAAATTTTCACTATAATAGAGCTGTTGCAAATTAAAAATTTCAAAAACGATTAAAAATAAAAAAGGCATTTTTTTAGGTGCTTAAAAAATTAAGTGTCAAAAATATGAAAAAACAACTACAAAACCAAATATGACGGGATAAAAATTTAATTAAAATACTGTTAATTTATTATATTAAAATGAAAACAATATATGAAAAAATTTTAAATGAATAACAGATTAATAAATTAAGTATGCTTCTTGCCGACTTTCATTTACACAGCAAATACAGCAGGGCAACAAGTCCGCTGATGAATGTTATTGATTTGGGAAAAGCAGCAAAAGAAAAAGGAATAAATTTACTTGGCACGGGTGATTTTACCCATCCGCTATACTTTGCTGAGTTGAAGAAAAATTTATCTAAATTTAACGAAGGAATTTTCATTGAGGAAAAAAGCGGGACAAAATTTATCCCCACAACAGAGATATGCCTGATATTCGGCAAGGAAATAAATAATGTGAGGAAGGTAAGGAAGGTTCATCTGCTGATTTTTTCAGAAAATTTTGAAATTGTTGAACAGATTAATGACTGGCTTTCAAAGAAAGGAAATTTAAAAGCAGACGGAAGGCCGATATTTGGAATGAATGCGGTTGAATTTACAGAAAAAATTATGGAAATTTCAAAGGAAAATTTTATCGTTCCGGCGCATTGCATATTACCAGATACTTTTTTACATTGTAATTCTGACATGAAAATGATAAAAAACATTTCTGTCGGAGATTTGGTTTACACTCATAAAGGACAATATCAAAAAGTGCAAAAGGTTTATAGACATCGATATAAAGGAGAAATGATTAATATAAAGCCCTATTATTTCCGAATTGGTTTAAAAACAACCCCAGAACATCCAATTTGTGTAATTAAAACATTTAAAGATTGTTCCAATTTTGGCGGACAACAGCATGTATATTGCAGGAGAAATTGTAGTTATTTAAAGAGACGAGGATGTAAGCATCCATATTTCATGAATTACCGCTCCGAATGGGTTCAAGCAAAAGATATTGAAAAAGGAGATGTTCTCGTTTTTCCCAGATTTAATACATCCACGGAAGATGTAAAGGAAATCAGAATTAGCAATTATCTGTCTGAAAGACAATTTAAAGTTTTAGATAATGAAATATCCTGTAATCAAGGAAGAACAGATAAAAAGTTGCCAAATATAGTAAATGTTGATAAAAATTTTTGCAGGCTGGGGGGGTATTATATTTCAGAAGGATACACAAATAACAGGGATTCTATTGCATTTTGTTTTAACCAAAACGAAGAAGAATATGTGAAGGATTTAAATTTTTTGATGAAGAAAATCTTTAAATTTTCTTCGCCAAGAATTTACAAAAGAAAAAAGACAAAAAGCATAGAAATTATTTATTTTTCAAAAATTTTATCAAAGGTCTTTGGTACTCTTTTTTATAATTCCGATGCGATAAAAAAAGCCAACACTAAATGTTTACCTTTTTGGATGTTAACTTTGCCATTAGAAAAACAGGTAGAAATTCTTACTGGCTGGTGGCGGGGAGATACAGGGTACACTTCTTCCCGAGAGATGATGAATCAAATGAAAATTATTTTGCTTCGTTTAGGAATAGTTCCTTCTATTGGCAAACAAACGAAAGAATATTTTAATAAAAGTAAGAAACACAAAATAGGAAATAGGACTATTAAAGCACAAGGTGATCTTTTTTCTTTTTATAATCTTTCGTTCTTTCAAGATTCATTTGAATTATTGAAAACTCCCGAATTTAGAAAATTTAACACCAAATTAGATAGAAGACATGGATGGATTGATGAAAAATATATTTACATCCCCGTAAGAGATATCGGGGCAGAAGATTATGAAGGAGAAGTTTATAACTTAGAGGTTGAAGAGGATAATTCTTATGTTTGTGAATTTGCCGCGGTTCATAATTGCTGGACTCCGTGGTTCGGCATTCTCGGTTCAAAATCCGGCTTTGACAGTATTGAAGAATGTTTTGAAGATAAAAGCAAGGAAATTTATGCAGTTGAGACTGGATTATCTTCGGATCCTTTGATGAACTGGCAATTAAGCAAACTTGACAAATATGCTTTAATTTCAAATTCCGATTCACACAGTTTGCATAATCTCGGAAGAGAATGCAATGCTTTTAATTTTGATGAAGAATATGTCCGTTACAAGGATATTATTAATGCAATAAAATTTAAAAATAAGGAAAAATTTTTATTTACCGTTGAAGTTCCGCCTGAATTCGGCAAATATCACTATACAGGACACAGGAGTTGTAATTTTTCGTGCGCGCCAAAAGAAGCAATAAATTTGCACAACTTATGTCCTATCTGCAAAAATCCATTAACAATTGGTGTTGAACAAAGGGTTGAAGAACTGGCAGACAGAGAGCATGGATTTATTCCTTTGGATGCAATTCCATTTAAGAACATAATTCCCTTGTGGGAAATATGTGGAAAATTTAAGGTTAAAAACAAGGAGAAAATTTTAATTAACAAATTTAACAACGAGATGAATGTTTTGCTTAATGCAGAAATTGATGAGATTAGGAAGATTGATGAAAATGTTGCAATTGTTATTGAATCATTGCGGAATAATAAACACATCGTTAAGCCAGGATATGATGGAGTTTATGGGGAAATTTTAACCGAAGGGGGCAATAAAGGTAAAGAAAGTAAGGAAAAAGAAAAGAATAATAAAGGCAAGGAAAAAGAAAAAAGAGAAAAAGCAAAAGAAAAAAGCAAAAAAGAAAAAGAAAAAAGCAAAGGTAAAGAAAGGCAGAAAGGACTTGATGAATTTTTATAAATTCAGAAATTTTTAATATGCCAGAAAAGATATTTCGCACTTTGACATTTTTTGAACTTGCTCAATAAGTAGTGGTAAACTACCCTTATATTCACATAAAACAAGAGTGAATTACTGCCCAATATTGAGCAAATACAAAATAAGATTTTTTGGTATTTTTTAAAATTTTACGCTCACTTTGTTCCACTCACTTTGTTCGTGTCTTTTTGAAAGCTTTATGATTTCAAAAATCGTGTATTTTCAAAACTTTGCGTTTTGAAAATACGCTCACTTTGTTCGTGTCTTTTCAAATTCTCTACGAATTTGAAAATACGCTCACTTTGTTCGTGTCTTTTCAAATTCTCTACGAATTTGAAAATAACCTCACTCCGTTTGGAGATTTTAAAATCTTTGAGATTTTAAAATAAGTTCGCTTCGCTCTCATATTTTCAAAACTTTGCGTTTTGAAAATCGCAGGTAAATTTTGTCACCTCACTCCGTTTGGAGATTTTCAAAATTTCATTTTGAAAATGTCCTCTGAACAGTTACAAAAAAACAATTGCACATATTTGAATAATCAGATAAAACAGAATAACATAACCACTAACTTAAATCACAAGTTACGAAATAATTACCTAATTTATAAAGTTTTAAACTCAAAAAACATTAAAAAGATCCGGAAGGGAAAAAACAATGTAATATCTTGTTAGAGAGAAGTAGGAGAGAAAACTAAATTAAAATTTCCTAATAATATAGATATATATTTTACTACTCTCTCCCGTCCAACCCTTTTAATGACCTTGTCTACAACCATTCCTTTTACTTCATCTATTAAAAATTTCTCATCAGGATTTTTGTTTAATCCTTCAATAATATCTTTTATGTTCATCTTTGATTTGGATATTTTTTGTTATTTTAATAGTCATTTTCTTTTAACATTCATTTTTATTGGTTGGTGATTGACTCTTTACAACATTCTGTCACTTCCTTTCTCGGAACATAAACATCCTCAACCGCATAATTTTCAAACGAAATCGAATAAAATTTTTCAAATGTTTCCTTTATTTCATCGTTTGCTTCCCCTTTTGTCTTAACATAATAAGTCCTTCCAAAATGAGTTCCAGTAATTTCTCCGTCTTTAACAACAACCCTTCCATCTTTTATTACATACTTTGCGGAAGAAAAGGATTTTACAATATTATTTTCATCAAATTTATATATTGATATATCGGCATCTGCTCCTGTTCCAATATGTCCCTTATTCTTTAATCCCATGATTCTAGCAGTTGCTGCCCGTGTAATCGTTGCTATTTCCTGCAATGTATATTCTCTCTCAATATTTGCCAGTGTTGTTTTTTCTTTTGCTTTCGGGTTTATTTTATTCAGCATTTCATCTCGTTTCTTTTTGCTCATCAGCCATTCAACGACCATCGGATAATAATAAAAAAGACCTGCATTAGGATGATCTGTTGTCAGACATATTCTGAACGGATCTTTAACCAGCAGGAAAAGTTCCAGTCCGATTGCCCACTGAATTGCATTTACCGCAGTGTTTTCTTTAAATATATAAGGAACAATTCCGCTTCCAGTTTCCATTTCTACGTCAATATTTACCCATTTGTTCTGGTGCGAAAGTTTATAAACAGTATGCTGCCAGGGTCCATCAGCTGTCATTGTCGTTGCATTTCCGAAAATAACCTGACCGACATCAACAGTTACATTATTAGAAGAATTAATTTTATCTGAAATTTCACTAGCTCCTGATGCAAAGCTTCCCCAGTTTTCGCCAGCGTAAGAATTAAATTGAATATGCGTTATGTGAATTGGCTCACCTTTAACTGCATCAATTGTTTCCAATGTTGTTCTTAAATTTCCAGGAGAACCGAGATTATTGCAATGAACATGTATAGCATGAGGTAAATTTAATTCCTTCCTGACCTTTGCCAGGTTTTGTAAAATTTCCCTCGGGCTCACTCCATAATTTATAACGACATCATCAAGTCCTTTTACATTCTTTCCCCATTTCCAGTTCTCAACGCCTCCGGGATTTACGATTTTTATTGCATAGCCCTTTGTTGCGTTAAGCAGAAATCCAACATAATTCTTTAATCCGTCAAAATTGTTATTTTTGATATTATCCAGCACAAAATGATTGCTGCCCATTAAAATATAAGCAGTTTTATCAATTATTGGAATATCGTTAAATTCTTCATGTGTATGTCGTGTCGCTATCGGCGGACTTGCTGCTTCTGCAACAAAGGTATAACCAAGTTTGGCGTATCTGTATCCTGTAATAAATGTTGTCGGAACTGTGTAGCCAGTTCCGCTTCTTGATATCTTTGTTTTGCGGATAACATCTTTGCGATGGTCATCAGGACACATAACCCTTGCCTTTGTTACCTTTGCACCTGCAATATGAGAATGTATATCAACACCGCCAGGCATTACGATCATTCCTTTTGCGTCAATAATAATATCCTCATTATTGTTTCTCTCATTTGCCGGTTGTTCAACAATCTTTCCATTTTCAATGTAAATATCTATTGTTTCTCCATCTATTTTGTTTGCTGGATCATACATCATTCCATTTTTTATTATCAACATTTTAAAATAGGTAAAATTTTAAACTATTTTTCTTTTATCTTTTCAATCAGTCTTTCTAAAATTTCTCTGTCAGACAAAAACTCCGAACGGACAACCCTTTTCAGTCGCAGTGGGATTCCGTCCATTCTGTAAGCAGTTCCTTCTGCCTCTATCCCTGCTGTTGCACAGGGAATAACAACATCAGAAATCAAAGCTGTAAGAGAAAATTTTGGGTCAATTGTTATTACTGGAATCTCTGCCAGATGCCTTGCTGCCTCATTGGGAAGATGAGCAACAGGATCTGTTGCTATAATTAATGCAGCATCACACTCTTTTCTTGCCAGTATCTGCGTTGCAGAAAACTCTCCAGGATTGTATCTTGGATATTGTAATGAAAAATTTATTGAAAAAGGATAGCCGGATTGCCATCCCCATACATGTACCGCCCCAGCCACATTATAATGCCCAAGCATGGGATTAATAGAAAATTTTGTCCATTCATTTAATTCCTTGACAAGCGAGATGGCACCATCTGTGTTTAATTCCTTTCCAAACGACTGGGTCATCCCCATACCGTAAAACACAACGCCATATTTTGCACCCTTCATTTTGTTTATTAAATTTTCAATATCATCCTTATTTACACCCATCATTTCTTCAACATTGTCGGGAATTTTCTGGCCTTTGATTGCCGCCCTTATTATTGAAATTAATTCGTAGTCCTTTCCAGGAGAAATTTTTATAAATTTATCCGATTTTTTTGCGGTATGTGTTTCTCTGACATCTATCGTCACAATATACCTTTTGTTTCTGTCACTCCACATACCTGCTGTTGTTCCGGAATATCTGTTGAAGTGTCTCGGATGTGCTTCAATCGGATTGCATCCCCAGAATATAACCATGTCTGCTCTGTTTTTTACCTCTCCCAATGTTGCAGTTATTTGTCCTACGCTCTGCAATGCCATGATACTCGGACCATGACATACGGAAGGTAACTGGTCAATTGTTGCTCCGGTTAATTCTGCAAGTTCCAGTGCCTTACCCTGTGCCTCACATTCAGTTGTTGATAATCCGAATATTAAAGGGTATTTTGCATTTTTTAAAATTTCGCCTGTTTTTTCTATCGCTTCATCCATTGAAACATTAACAAAATTTTCATCTGTTTTTTCTTTCTTGAGCATCGGGCTTTGGACCGCGTTTACATGATGTTTTATAAATTTTGTAATGCAGATTCCGCAGCCATTCTTAACGGCTTTTATTTCATTATCTTCAACCTTTACAGTTATGTCATCGCACAAACATCCGCAAAACGGGCAGACAACATTTTTTATTTCCATCTTAAATTATTTTTCTTTTAATTTTTGTATAATTTCCTTTACATCTAAAATTTTTTCATCTGTCTTTGAAATCCGGACATCAATTCCTTTGAAATCAGGCATACCCGTACCATTTGTATTTCCTCCTATAATTATATTTGCCCAGGGCCCCATGGGGATAAGCAGATTTCCTTCGTCAATCACACCTTTACTGCATTTAACAACGACCTCTCCATAAGCTGTTTTTGCTTTTATTAACTCTCCTTCTTTCATGTCTGATTTTGCTATGTCTTTTTCATTGAGAAATCCGGTTGCACAAATGTTCTGATAAGTTTGGGAAATTTTGCTTTCTTCCATTGCCATGCCCTGTTTCAGGGTTCTTGCGGTTATAAGCTTCATTCTGATTTAGAATTTATTGAGTATTAAATTTGATTATTAGGTGCTCATCCCTTTAAATTGGGATAATTAATTTGTGAGATATTTTTTAAAAATCTGCTTAAAAATTATATTTTTAAGCAAATAAATTTTTTGAAATATCATTTAAAAATCCAAAAGATTTTTAAAGATTGAAAACTCATAGTTTTCAGTATTTTAAAATCTCGTAAATTTTTAAAGATTGAAAATCTCAAAGATTTTCAGTAAAATTAAATATTATAATATTTATAAAT
>MNZY01000175.1 GCA_001873845.1 Candidatus Altarchaeum sp. CG2_30_32_3053
TATAATTATAAAATCACAAATAAATCTGTATTTCTAATGAAATATTCGGCCACTCTAAAAACAAAGAGTAAAATTTAATTTTTGCAAAATTGAATACAAACTGATCAACTCACGAACAAAAAGTTGTCATCTATAGTAAATTATAATCACAAACTTTATTGAAAAGTTTGGTGATATACCAACAAACTTTAAAATTTTTTGTCCGTTATATCCGTTATATCTGATACAAAACCAACTTCCATAAATGTTTAAATATAACTTTAAATATAACTTTCCTGTTTTACAGTGTATCATACCCCTCCTGCCATCATCAGCCCTTCCCTTTCATCAAAATTACACATCAGATTCATATTCTGAACCGCCTGTCCCGATGCCCCTTTAACTAGATTATCAATTGCAGAAATAATTATTATGCGGTTTGTGTGGGCGTCAAAATTTAGTGAAATTTCGCATAAATTTGTGTGTAAAACATCTTTCAGCTGGACTTCATCAACAATACGAACAAAAAATTCGTCTTTATAAATTTTGTTATAATGTTCTGCAATTTCATTAAAATCAGCAACACCGGAATTTTCCTTTAAAAAGATATGGATATCTGTAATAATTCCCCTTGAAATCGGCAGGAGTGTCGGTGTGAATGAAATTTTTAGACCGTCAAAATCCGATGTATTCTCAAAATCCGATATATTCCTTAACGTATTTTCAATTTCCGGGCGATGGCGATGGAATGAAACATTGTATGGCTTTAAATTACTATAAATTTCGCTGTGCAAAAGACCTTCTTCTGTCTTTTTTCCTGCTCCGCTCGTTCCCGAATGTGCATCAACGACAATTTTGTCTGAAAAAATTTTGTTCTTAAATTTCTCACTACAAATACCCTTCAATCCAAGTATCGCAGAGATTGCATAACAGCCAGGATTTGCAATCAGTCCAGCATTTTTTATTTTTTCCCTGAAAATTTCAGGACACCCATAAACAGCTTCATCCATTAAATTTACTGCTGTATGCTTTATTTTATATATGCTTTCATAAACATCAGCAGGCAATCTGAAATCAGCACTCATATCTATAACCTTGATTCCTTTTTCAATTAAGACGCCAGCGATTTTCATTGCCTCCCCGTTTGGCGTGCATAGAAAACAAACATCGCTGTCAATGTTATTTATTGTCTTTTCATCAAAGTCATAAAAATTCTGAAATTTATCAAATCTGGCAAGTGATTTGCTGGCAACACAGGCTTTCTTTCCAGCATAAGTCCTTGAATACGGCTTTACAGCATCGGCATATTTGTGATTTGCCAAAATCCGCATTAATTCAATTCCAGTGTATCCGCTTGCCCCGATAATTGAAATTTCCATTTTAAAATATTCTGTAGGTTATTGTTTTTTAAGTTGTGTCATTTAGTAAATTTAATATTTTAAGTTGTGTCATTTATTAATTAGTGTCCATCTATAAAGTATAAAATTTTGAAAAAATTTTAACTTTTTCAAGGTAAATTATTATGTTTTTGACAATTTAAAAATCTTACAGTTATAGATGAACACTAAATAATTAACAAAAAGTGTTCGCTCATATACTATGAGGTGCCATAAATGCTTCTTTAACATACCCTGATTGTTCATACCTTTCAAGAGAATCTTTTAGATTTTTTGCAGAATCTTTCCCGGTTTTTGTTTCATACACTATAAAAAATTTTAATCCCCTTTAAAAATTTCAAAATCCCTTCTCTTTATCAATACACATAATCAATCCCTTTATCGCATTCCTGCTTATCACCCCGTCTGAAAATTTCTTTAAAATTTTTTTCGGATTTAATGCAATTCCGAGTCCAGCTTTCTTAATCATTATCCTGTCATTTGCCCCGTCACCTACTGCAATAATATCATTAATGCTGATTCCTTCCTTCTTTGCTATCTCTTTCATTATTTTTGCCTTTCCATAAGCATCTATAATCTTCCCTTCCAAATTTCCCGTAAGTTTTCCGTCCTTAATTTCAAATTTATTCCCATAAGCATAATCAACAGGATATTTTTCTTTCAATACATCTGTAAAAACCGTAAATGCCCCGCTTATTATGGCAGTCCTATAATTCAGTTCTTTTAAACGATAAATTAATTCCTTTGCCTCTGGTGTAAAAACGACTTCATCAGCCATGTTTTTTAAAACATTTTCGTCAATTCCTGCAAATAATTTAACCCTATCCTTTATTGCTTTTTTAAATTCAAGCCGGCCTTCCATCGCATCCTTTGTTATTTTCTTAACTTCATCTTCAACATTTGCAAATTTTGCAATCTCATCAATAATTTCCTTGTCTATCAGTGTCCCGTCCAAATCAAAAACAACCAGTTTTTTTGCTCTTTCATAAGTATTCCTGTCGCGGACAATAACATCAACGCCGATTTCGGATGCCGTTTCATAAATTTTTTTTCTCATATCAGAAATTTTTTTACCTCCAATATCCAACCGGTATTCTGTAACAGCAAGGTCTTCTCTACCTATTGTCTTCATTCGTTCAACATTTAAATTTAATCCTGCAAACAAAGATGTAAATCCGTAAATTATTCTCGGTTTGTCCCTGCCGATTGTTGAAACATAAATTATGTTTTTGTCTTTTTTATATTCTTTGTATTCTTCAATTTTTATTGTCAGGTCCAGCCGTAAAGCCGTTTCTTTCATATCCTTTTCAACTTCCTTAAATTTATCCTTATCCAGATTTCCGAAATCAACGAGAAAAGGCATTATAAAATATCCCCTCATTGCTATTGCTTCCACATCAATTATGTTTAAATTTCGCCTTGCAAAAATCCCTGAAAATTCCCTGGTTATACCTGTTCTGTCGGGACCAAATATTGAGATGAGGTAAAGGGTTCTTTTTTGACTGCTGATTTGACTGATCTGGTTGTTGTATTTTTTGTCCATTCTGAATTTCTTTTTATAAACATAATTAAATTTTTAATTCAAAACATAATTAAATTTTTAATTCAAAACATAATTATAGTCATTTTGACATCTTTTGAGAATATTGTTTTTATCCATATTTATTATTCAAATCATAATATGCAATATTGATGTTCAAAATAAATAATTAAAAGTTGAAAAATTCACTATAATCAAGAAATATCACGCAGAAAAGAATTCGCGAGTGAAAGAAAGATTGCTTGTAATGATCTATTTGTATGAAGGAAAATGTCTTAATGATATCGTAAAATTAAGCAAACGGTG
>MNZY01000199.1 GCA_001873845.1 Candidatus Altarchaeum sp. CG2_30_32_3053
TGTAAAAAAAGATGGGAAACTTCGATTTAAAGGAAAGACATATTATATATCAAAGAAATTGAAGGGAACTACAATAGAGATGAGAGTGACATTGAGAGGCGTAGAAGCATTGCATGATGGAAAACTAATTAAAAGATGGAAATATTGGAAACATGTTCTAAATATTGCTGTTGATTATAGCCTTGAAAAACACTTGTTATAGTACATCATTCAACTTTAAATGCCCAAAAAAATTGTGGTACAATTTTGTGTCCCTTTCATACGAAACATAACCATACATTCAAACAAATAATTGGTAATTTAAAATTTTTTATTTGGTTTTTATTTTATCTTTATTTAGTTTTTATTTAGTTTTTATTTTATCTTTATTTTATCTTTATTTAATTTTTATTTAATTTTTATTTAATGTGGCGTTCTAATTTATTACATAAAAAATTTAAACATAAAATCTTAAAAAATTTAAAATGTCAAAAGCACCAGCTGATACGATAAAATACATCATACATGCGGATGTTTCAATAGACGGAGTAGTTGATAAGCCCGATGTAGTAGGAGCAATATTTGGCCACTCCGAGGGTTTGCTTGGAGAGGATTTAGAGCTTAGAGATCTACAAAAAACCGGAAGAATCGGCAGAATTGAAGTGAATATAAATTCAGTTGCAGGAAGGTCAGTAGGAAAAATACTTGTGCCATCCAGTTTGGATATGGTTGAGACCTCAATTATTGCCTCTGCTGTTGAGATGGTTGACAGAGTTGGCCCATGCGGGGCATCAACCACTATCATGGATATTGAAGATACGAGAGCCGC
Source organism: Candidatus Altarchaeum sp. CG2_30_32_3053 (assembly GCA_001873845.1). Taxonomy (GTDB): domain Archaea; phylum Altiarchaeota; class Altiarchaeia; order Altiarchaeales; family Altiarchaeaceae; genus Altiarchaeum; species Altiarchaeum hamiconexum. The sequence goes on from MNZY01000199.1 coordinate 809, forward strand.
CAAAAGAAAAAGAATAATTGCCAGAGCAAAAGAACTGGTTAAGAAATTACTGATTGAACAGATTCCGGACAGCCAAAAGATAGAAGAAGAGGTTAGAGGTCTGGTTCAGACAAGCCAGATTACTACTTATAAAGGGTGTTCAGCAGGTCCTGAAATAGAAACCTCTGAAACGATAATAATAGTTGAGGGCAGAGCAGATATTTTAAACCTTCTTAAAGCAGATATTAAAAATACAATTGCTGTTGACGGTACACATATTCCCGATGTTGTTATTGAATTGACAAAAAAGAAATCCACAATTGCTTTTTTAGATGGTGACAGAGGAGGAGATATTATACTGAAAGAGCTTATTCAAAAGACAGATATTGATTATATTGCGAGAGCGCCAAAAGGAAGAGAGGTTGAGGACCTTGGAAAGAAAGAAATAATAATGGCATTAAGAAAAAAGATTCCGGCATCACAACTAAGACAGGAAGAAGAAACAAAAATCGTGAAAAACGGACAACCGCAACCGGTACAACAAACACGACAATCTTTGTCATTTACAAAGTCCATGGAAGAACCGCCTGTGGAAGACCCTAAGGAAGATCCGGAGGAAAAAATAAAGAATATTCTCCTGGAACAATTACTGAAAACCAACGGCTGTTTAATGGCAAAATTATTTGACCGGGAAATAAAAATAATAACAGAAATTGAAATTAAAGATATGCTAACCGCAATTCATTCCATAAAACCGCACGCTATTGTTTTTGACGGAATAATAACACAGCGACTAATAGACGGTGCTGCTGAAAACGGAGTAAAATATATTGCAGGAATTAATCAGGCAATGATATCAAACGCAAGGGACATAAGTATAATACTTAAAAAACGGCAATAAGGAAATTTTTATTTCTTTATTTATTTACTTTAAAAATATATTTAAAATAAATTTAATAATAAGTAAGTTAATAAATTTAATATAAGTAAGTTAATAAATTTAATAATAAGTAAGTTAATAAATTTAATATTTAAGGACTAATTAATAAAAAAATTTAAATTAAAAAAAATTTAAAACATAAGTAAAATGGGAGAACTAACCGAGTTGGAAAGGGTAGAAATTGAATCAAAAAGGGAAATTATAGACAGCGTGCCAAAGGTGATTGTATATGGAGGAATATCAGTAATGGTTTGGATTTTTACAATGTTTGTATATGTGCCATTAGGAGGAAGTTTGATGCTTACACCGGGTTTGAGTGTGTCAAATTTCATTATGATTATTGGATTTGTAGCATTGTTGTTTTTTACATTTAAGATTTTAAAAGAAATAAAAGATATTTCTAATGCTATTGGCGGAATAATCGCGGTAAAAAGTGGTACATCCGGAGCAAGCAAGGAAGAAGTTGAACATATGCAAACCGCTGTGAGAGGAGTTGTATATGCAATTGTAGGCACAATATTGTTTGTGTACCTGACAAGTGTGCTTACGGGTTTAAGTATAGGCGGATATACATATTTGGGACAAACGATTGTAGGAATTGGTATGGTTGTGATGTTTATATGGATAATTTTCTTACTATATAGATCCGGAATGGCTGTTTCCAAAGAATTAGAGAAGGCAGCACACGAAAAGGCAGCAAAGATGCTGGAAGAGTCAGCAAAGAAATAAGGAAGATAACAGGAATTTGAGATATTTTGAAGTTGTTTTTATCTTTTTTCCTTTTTTATTTTTTATTATTCAAATTTTTTTGATTTTTTTTTTTTTAATTTTAAATTCTGTAAGATTTTTTGTGACGCCGAAATATTTTTTAATAAATTAAAAGATGGTAAAAAATTATAATCAAGGGATTAAGAAAATTTTAGTATATTCTGTTTTACTTGCAATAACCACATTAATATATCTTTATTTTGAGAAATTTTGGGAATTTATGTCAAAAATTTCATTTTTAAATGTAAATATTGTTATTCCAATAACAAATTTTGTAACTTCAAAGGGAGAGGGAATAATAATTACCGCGTTATTGTCTGTGGGGCTTATAATCGCAGTAATTTTACTTTACTTAATCGCACGCCAGATTCTAAAAATAATCGGTGAAAAAAATAAAGTATAAATTGTTTTGAGATTTTTAAATAAATTTAAAATGAAAATAACTGTTGAAGCAGGAGATAAGAATGCCCGTTTAATAGGAAAAATTTTGTTTGTATTAGGAGGATTTTTTATTTTGATGGCATTAATGTCAGTAGCGACAACATCGCTTATATTTCCTTCCTTTATTCTCACAGTAATAGGCGGAATACTGTTACTTTCAGGACTTTTTCTGATGATGAAAATTTAATGAAACCCTGTATCTGGTAAAATTTAGCAAAATGGGAATAGAACAGGCAGTAAGCGCAATAGGGCTTGGATTGCTCCAACTCGTAGTTGGACTGGTATTGGCAATAGGGTGTATATATATCGGATTTATTTTGTTTGAGAAAATACTAAAAGAAATTGATCTGCAGGAAGAGTTAAAAAGAGGAAATATTGCAATCGGAATTGTAATGGTGGCAATAGTTATAACACTTGCAGGGATAATTAGTAGAGGTGTTAGTGGAATTACATCGGGCATATCTGATATATCAGGGATGAATGTTATGGATATATTGCTTAATGTTGTTGCGGGAATTGTACATCTAATTATAGGAATTGTGCTTGCAGTAGTTGCAATTTATATGGCATTTGGGATTTGGGGCAAAATAACTGCAAAAATAGAAGAAACCAGTGAATTAAAAAATAATAATACAGCAATAGGTGTCGTTATGGCAGGGGTCCTGATAGCGGTTGGATTTGTTATCCAGGGTTCTGTGAGCGGAATTGGAGCTGCTATTGCATCCTGGTCAGTTGTCGGGATTGGTGGAATTGTGATCGGATTACTTCAACTTGCAGTTGGATTGATATTAGCAATGGCATGCATATATATCGGATTTAGTTTGTTTAATAAACTACTAACAGAAATTGATTTGCAGGATGAATTAAACAAAGGAAACACCGCAATTGGAATTGTATCAGCAGCAATAATGATAACCTTATCAGAAGTAATTGGAGGTGCTGTTGGAGGCATTACATCCGGACTGTTTGGACAAAATATAAATTTCATTGGTGCGATAGTTGGAGGTATTGTTCAGTTGATAGTGGGCATTGTATTTGCAGTTATTGCGATATACATAGCATTTAGGATTTGGGATAAAATAACTGCAAAAATAGAAGAAACCAATGAACTAAAAAATAATAATATTGCTGTTGGTGTTGTTATGGCGGGGGTCTTGATAGCTGTTGGATTTGTTATTCGGGGAGCAATTGGAGGAATCGGAGTAGGGATTGCAGCAGCATTTTAAAAAAAATAGTAACTATTCAGCCCCAAAAAATTAAGGGTAAATTTTTGGCTTTTTTAAATTTTTTAAAATTGGACGCTCATTTCATTCGTGTATTTACAAAATTAAATATGCAACTCATTTTTGTAAGATTGAAAATCTTGTAGATTTTCAGTATTTTAAAATCTTGTAGATTTTTAAAGATTGAAAACTTGCAGTTTTCAGTATTTAAAAAATCCCACAGATTTTTTAAAGATTGAAACCTCCTAGGTTTCAGTATAGTTTTCAGTATTTAAGAAAAATAAGACATTATATCAGATATTATCAAAATATGATATTTCATAGTTGGATAAAACGAACTTTCTTGTACAATAAAAATCCCACAGATTTTTTAAAGATTGAAAACTTGCAGTTTTCAGTATTTTAAAATTTCATAAATTTTTAAAGATTGAAAATCTCAAAGATTTTTAAAGATTGAAACCAAAGGTTTCAATATATTTTAAAATTTGTTATTTTAAAACTGCTTAATTTTGGATTTTTCATTGCCATTTTATTGGAAAGCAATCCAAATATATACATACATATGCTCAAAACTAAAACTAAATGGTTTTTTCGAGTTAATATTTTTAATAATTGGATAATTTGTTTTCTATAATGATCATTGTTGTTTGAAATAAGAATGAAATCTACTATATAATCTCACACAACAATTTTATATAATTTTACACATCCATCCCTATTTCCACATTCAGTTTATCTTCCAGTTTTTCCTTTATTTCAGAAATTTCTATTTGCAGATTTTGAATGTTTTTCTCAAATCGTTCTGTATCTTTTTTATTTTGTTTAATCTTTAAGTTTATATCAGCAATGTCTGTTTTTATTCTTTTTATTTCATCCCTGACATCGTATTTCTTAATATCCTCATTAGTCCTTTCTTCCCTTTCCAAAATTTCTTTATACATCTTCTTTTCCTCAACAATGACTGAAAAGTTCTTCTCATAAGTCAGAATTTTCTCCCGCTCTTCCTTGTTCAAATCAGCAGGCAGTTTTAGGAAATTTAATATTTCATTATCATTCCTTTCAAGGAAAATCTTCGGATTGTCTATATAAAGGGAAATTTCTATTATGTTGTTTTTCCTTCTTATCTTTTTTAATATCCTGCTAACTGATGAAATTTTTGTATAAATGCTGATTTCTATTCTGTCCTTCTCTGCTAAAACTTTTGCCCGTTCATTCAGTGCCTCATTCATTAGTCCAAATTTTTCCGAATTTTCCAGTTCTTTCAGGTTTTCCTGGTTATTAGACAGTTCTCTCTTAAAATCCATTAACAAATTTTTTATTTCGGCAGCCCTTTTCTTTTCGCTAATATATGTATTAAATTTGTCGTCAAGAATTTTATACTCCTCGTATTGCCCAATATTCATTTTATTTAAATCCATCGCATTATTGGCAAGTATTTTTAAATTTCTCCTGAAATTTTCCATCGGGGAATGTACAACACTAACATATCTGCCGTATTGTATATCTGTCTCCCCGCAGGTCTGTGCAGTTTTTAAAATTTTTGCCTTTATTTCGGAAATATTTGCGTCTTTGTCTATATCTGTATTCAACACATTTTCCGTAATCTTGACAAACATCGCCTTATTGGTTTGCACCATTCTTTCTGCCCTTTTATTTATGCCTGTAATTTTTTCGTTTTTGATTTCTTCAACAATATTTTTCATATTTTCCATGGACCTCAGACATTCGTCAATTAATGGCATTGCTTTCTCTTTTGTTGCATTTTCATCTTTTTCTTGTTTTTTCTTTATAAACGCATCCATATCCTTATACAAAATTTTTTCCCTGTCTGATTTTTCTAAATTTTCATCTGTTTGTCCGGTTTGTTCTGCCTGTTGTTTCCCTGCCTGTTGTTTCCCTGCCTGTTTTTCTTCTTTTTCCTTTTTTCCAAAAATTTTACCTAAAATTTGCGTCCATTTGCCACTCATATTTGTTGCGTTTAATTTTGGATTGTTATATATAATTTATGTTGAATTATATAATTTGACGAATCTGTTTTATATAACAAATGAAAGGTAAATTTTAAAAATTTATTCAGGTATATCATTCAAGTATATCATTCAATCATATCATTGACCTTTTCTATTTCAAGTATATCATTCAAGTATATCATTCAATCATATCATTGACCTTTTCTATTTCAAGTATATCATTCAAGTATATCATTCAATCATATCATTCAATCATATCATTGACCTTTTCTATTTCAAGTATATCATAATCCAAAACATTTCTTCCGAACTTCAGGAGTTTTATTTTTACCTCATCAATGTCCTTATAAAATAATGGATTTGCAACAACAACCGACCTGAATGCGAAAAATACAGACATCACTTCAAAAATTTCGTAATCATTTGTCTGTTTAAGATATTCGTTTGTGAAAATTTTTGTCAGTTCTTTGAACTCGTTGTCAAGTTTTCCATACTTTCTTATGCTGTAATGGATGTAATTCATAATAAAACAAGATATATCATCAGCTGCATCCCCGTATTCCCCTCTGCTTCTGTCTAATACAGTTAAATTTAACCTTCCTTTACCCTCTGCATTATCCTCTCCAAACCATATATTTCCGGGATGAAAATCGCCGTGAATAACCGCCAATCTTTCAGATTTGTCCTTGAACTTTCCCCATCTTTCAACGGCTTTACATACTATGTCTGTTAAATTTATTCCTAAAAAATTTTCCTTTTCATATATGTCAATCACCCCCATCAGACATTCTCCGTGCCCAATAGTATCTCTTATCTTCCTTCGGTATAAAGACCTCGCAACCTCTTTACTAAAATTTGCTTTTTTGTGTATGCCTGCCAGAAATTTTGCCAAAAATTTTGCCTTTTCTCTGTCTTTATCATCAATTCCCTTTTGAAAAATTTTGTTTAAGTCCTCAAAATAACTTTCTCCTTTTGCCTCTTCCATCAATAAATAGAATTCGTGTGCATTCCCGAGTGAAATTAATGCGTCTTTACTTTCTCCGACAACATCTGTTGCTTTAACATGATTTGGCAGTTTGTTGTAACACGCGTTTGCAAGCAGCAGAACCTGTGCCCTGTCACACGCATAATCGTGTCCGAAATTTAGCCCTTCCAGCCCCTTCATTACGAGTCGTTTTTCTACCTTCCTTCCGTTTTCATCAGCAATAAATTTTATTAAATATCCTGTTCCGTGAACCCCTGAACCTAATTCCTTAACATCCAAAACATTCGCTGATTTAAATTTTTCTGAAAGATAGTTCTGAATTTTTTCTTTTGTCATCATTTTAAAAAATTTGTAATTTTTTGAAGTGGTAAGATTTATAATCGTATCATTTTTACTATTTTTTTTCTTTTAATTGTTAATTAAATTTGTTAATTAAATTTGTTAATTAAATTTTATTAATGAAATTTTAAATAAAGGTTATAATAAAGGTTATAATAAAGGTTATAAATTTTTACATGAAAACTTTACTTGACATTGACTATATAATTGAAAATAACGCTCCTATAATACGGCTGTTTTACAAAATTTCGGATGAGCAGGAAGGGACTGAGGGAATAAATGAAGGAAATTTTGATGGAAAAAATGGAAGGAAAGAAGTTGCATATATTTGGAACTTTACACCTTATTTTTATGCTGTTCCAAAAGAGGATATTGAAAAACTTGAAGACGCTATAAAACAGCAAAATTTAGCAGCAATAACAAAAACCGAAAGGGTAAAAAAATTTTACCAGAACTATGAAGTCATGATCATAAAAATTTATGTAAATTTACCTTCCGATATAAAAAATATAAGAGGAGTCATAAGAACATTGCCCGACTGTAAAGAAATTTATGAAGCAAATATCCCTTTTACCGAAAGATACATCATAGATAAAAATAAGACCTTTCTGGAAAGCGATAAAAATTTAATAATTGGTGCTTTTGATATAGAAACATATAATCCGAAGATTGCCTCACGGCCAAACACAGATCCAATTTTAGCAATAAGTTATGTTGAAGGCATTTTAGGAAATGGTCATGTCAAAAACACTTATACTTATAAAAAGGTCTGGACATGGAAAAAATCAGGGCATGATTTTGTTGAAAGCTGTGAAAGTGAATCCGGCATGCTCAGGAAATTTGGACAGACAATAAGAGATAGAGACATTGATATTCTGGTTTCCTACAACGGGGACAACTATGATTTTAAGTATTTGCAGGAAAGGGCAAAAATTTTAAAATTTCTAAGCCCCATCAGTTTTGGAAAATTTGACGGCGTTGAAAAACAATTAAAGTTTGAAAAAAGCGGAATATCTGTGGCAGCGTTCATTGACGGGCTGCCGCATATTGACCTGTTTCCAATTGCGAGGCAACTTTTTAGTTTGCCAAAATACGACTTAAATAATGTATATTATGAAATTTATGGTAAAAAAGGCAAGGAGGACTTAGATAAAGCAAAAATTTATGAAATCTGGAATGACGCAGGAAAAAACGAAACATGTAGGGAAAATTTAGATAAATTTTTTAAATATTCTTTAAAGGACTCTGAAATAGCACTTGAAATAGCACTTTCCCTGCTGCCTTTATATTTTGAATTATCCCACCTCACAGGACTACCTTTACAGAAAACAACCCGTATGGGAAGCGGGATGAGAGTAGAGCATTTACTGATGAAAAAGAGTTATGAAAAAAATTTACTGATTCCAAATAAACGGAACACCTCTTTAAATCCTGAAGAAGAAACTTATGCAGGTGGTTTTGTTTTGGAACCGGAAAAGGGCCTGCATAACAATATTGTTGTTTTTGATTTTAGAAGTTTGTATCCAAGTATTATAATTTCCCTTAATATTGACCCGATGACAATAAATTGTCTGTGTTGTGAAAACGAGAATGATAACAAAATTTCCATCAATAATTCAACCTTCTGGTTCTGTAAAAAGAAGATTGGTTTTATTCCCGAAGTGCTGAGGTCATTGGTTGAGCGAAGGATTGAATTGAAAAATCTGATGAAAAATGAGGAAAAATTAGAAAAAAAGAAAATTTTAGATGTTCAGCAGCAGGCCTTGAAAATTTTAGTGAACTCTGCTTACGGGTATATGGGATTTGCGCGTGCACGATGGTATTCAAAAGAATGCGCGGAATCAGTTACTGCTTATGGAAGAAAATATATTCAGCAGGTTATGGATGAAGCGAGAAGGGTAAATTTTAAGGTTATTTACGGCGACAGTTTACCCTATGACAGATACATTTTTATTAAATTTAATAATAAGGATATCATGCCTGTAAAGATAGGTGAACTTTATGATAAATATAAAGATAAAGAATATAAATGCATTAGTGGAATTTCTACTCTTGCGATGGATAAAAATAAAAAAGTCGTTTTTAAACCGGTAAAGAGGGTCATACGCCACGAGTATAATGGCAAATTACTAAAAATAATTACAAAATATGGATCAACGATCGTAACCCCACAACATTCTGTATACTCCTTCAATGATAAAACCAAAGATATTTGTCTCGTTGATGCGAATAATCTCAAAAAAGGAGACAAACTCATTTCATTAACAAATCCAAAAATAAATGTAAAATATAAGGAAGGATACATCTTTGATATTGTGGAAATAGATATGGGCGAATATTCAAAAGAACTTGTTCTTTATTCTGATAATGTACATCTCTCATTTCATGTGTGGGTTGGCGGAAAAAATGCAAAAACCCGGAAAATTCCAAGATATTGGACACTTGATAAGAATCTCGCTTGGCTTTTGGGTTTTTATTGTGCCAATGGTTCTGTATCTGATGTTTTAACCAAATCAGGGAGAAAATGTATTTTGTCTTTTGGGGGACAAAATAAAGAGCTTATCAAAAAAGTAAAATCAATATTAGATACGAAAACCGGAACTTCTACAAAAATTATTAAGGATTATGATAAAAGGATTAATAAAAAAATGTTTTATTGCCGGATTTCAAGTATGCCTGTAATAGCCCTATTTCAGTATGGATTTAATGCGGGAAATGTCAACGAATCCAAAAAGGTTCCTTGGTTTATATTCACTGCTGAAGAAACATTAAGAAAATCTTTTATAAAGGGGTACCTTAACGGGGATGGAAATTTAAAAAAAGACAAAAGATATGTCACTCCTTTTATAGAGTTCTCAGCAAAAAGTAAAGAACTGGCAGCGGGCCTGGACTTCCTTTTTAAGACATTAAAACACGGTAAAAATATTCGTCTGCAGTCAGCAAAGGATTCAAAAGGTAATTTTTGCCTGGCAGAAATAACCTCAATAGAAGAAATGCCAAATGAAAAATATGTTTATGATTTAGAGGTTGAAGGGACTCATAATTTTGTTGATGCCGAGGGGATGATTCTTGTTCATAACACGGACAGTATATTTCTAACAAAAGCAAATAAAGGTAAGGATGAACTTTTAACCGATGCAAATAAATTTTTAAAATTTATAAACAACTCTCTGCCCGGAATGATGGAACTTGACCTTCAGGGTTTCTATCACACTGGAATATTTATAACAAAGAAGAGGTATGCCCTAATGGAAGAAGATGGCAGACTAATTGTTAAGGGATTAGAAACAAAGAGAAGAGACTGGTCAAATATTGCAAAAGGTGCACAAAAAGAGGTCTTGATGCTTATTTTAAAGGAAAAAAATATTAAAAAAGCTGTTGACTTTGTCAGGAAAAAAATAAAGGATATAAAGGAAGGCAATGTCGGGAAAGAAGATCTGGCAATATACACAAAATTAACGAGAAGTGTTGATTCATATATTCAAAAGAAAGAGCCGCATGTTACTGCTGTTAAAAGGGCAATGAATAAAGGAATAAATTTTGAAGAAGGGGACATTATCGCTTATATTGTAACAAAGAACGGAAAGGAAATAAACGAAAAAACAATGATAGCAGAACTCGTTGAAGAAGGAAATTATGATGCAAACTATTATATTGACAATCAGATTTTGCCAGCGGTTATGAGAATTATGGAGGCATTGGATTATAGTAAAGACGAATTAAAAGGAATGGAAAAACAGATGAAGTTATTCTGAAGGTTATATAAACGGTTGAACGATAGAGTGCCAAATAAATCTTTTATACCTTTCTCGTGATTATAAAATCAATTAAATTTATCATTGCATCTTTGCTTTCGTTATTGATATCAGCAGTTGCTCCCACAAAAATTTCCCTTGCTTTGTTTGCAAATTCATTCGCCTTTTCCCTTGCATAATCAATGGACTTGTATTTGTTCATTAAATTTAAAACATATTTCACATCATCATTCGTCTTATCTGTTCTTTTCTTATAGTATATTTCTATCACCTTCTTTTTCTCATCCGCAGTGCAGTTTCTTATAACATTGGCAAACATTAAAGTTAATTTTCCTTCCTGTATGTCGCCTGCAATCTCTTTTCCGTAAATTTTTTCATCCCCGGTTAAATTTAAAACATCATCCTGTATCTGAAATGCCTTGCCGATTGCATCACCGAATGGCTGAATAAATTTTAGTTGTTCTACATCAACCCCTGCAATTCTTGCGCCCAAAATCATAGGAGTTATAATTGAATAAAGGCATGTTTTTCCTTCAACAATCTTATAAAAGTCATCATCGGAAAAGTCCTCCTTGACATTCTCGGTCCAGTAAATTTCCAGATACTGTCCAGCAGCAGTCCTTTCAAGTGAGTTGTACATAATATCTATTATTTCAAAAGTCATATCGTCGCCTAAAATTTCCCTGTTTTTCCTGAGCACATTCATCATTATTAAGTATAATGCATCACCGACATTAACAGCAATCGGGATTCCGTAAATTTTATGCATGGCTGGTTTACCCCTCCGTATATCAGAGTCATCTTCAATGTCATCGTGAATTAAAATCCATTCTTCGCTCAACTGCATTGCAACAGCGGTATTCAGTGCTTTGTCTGTATTCCCCCCAAACATTTCATTAGTAGCTAAAACCAGAAACGGACGCAGATATTTTCCTTTTCGTAGTGGATACTCTCTTAAAAGGTCATAATGCCTGGCGGATTCCTGTTGCGGAATCTCCTTTATTAGCCGGTCAAATACCTTTTCTTTATATTTTTCCAAAATTTTCAGAAAATCCATAATCAGATTTTAATTTTATTTCTTATTGCTGATAAATTTTGCCAAATCAATCATACGGTTTGAATATCCCCATTCATTATCATACCACGCCAAAACCTTAACTAAATTTCCGTTAACATTTGTCAGTGCGAGGTCAACTATTGCTGAATACGGATTTCCTATATAATCAACTGAAACTAGCGGTTCGCTGGATGCAGCCAATATTCCTTTAAGTTCATTTTTTGATGCATTAATAAATTTCTCATTAACCTCTTTTGTATTTGTCTCCTTTTCAGTAACAACTACCAAATCCACGATTGACACATCAGGTGTAGGAACTCTTAAAGCAAATCCATCCATCTTTCCGGACAATTCAGGAATTACCGAACCAATTGCTTTAGCTGCTCCGGTTGTTGTTGGAATCATTGAAAGCCCTGCTGCTCTTGCCCTTCTTAAGTCCTTATGAACAGTGTCTAATATAATCTGGTCATTCGTATATGCATGAATAGTTGTCATAAAGCCCTTTTTTATTCCGAAATTTTCTAGCAAAATTTTTGCCACAGGAGCAAGACAGTTTGTTGTACAGGATGCATTTGAAAGGATATCATGCTTTTCTGGATTGTACATATCCTCATTAACTCCCATAACAATCGTAGCATCTGCATTTGGAGACGGTGCTGAAACAATAACTTTTTTTGTATGAGCCAAATGCTTTGCTGCATCCTCTCTTTTCGTAAATCTTCCTGTTGATTCTATTACTACATCAACATCATACTTATCCCAGTTTATACTCGCAGGATCCTTCTCTGCAAATACATTCAGCCGTTGCCCGTCTATTATTAAGGAATTTTTATCAACACTTACTTCACCTTTAAATTTTCCGTGCACAGAATCATATTTAAGCAGATGCGCAAGTGTTTTTGCATCAGTTAAATCATTTGCGGCCACAAATTCAACATCATTTTTATTTTCTTCACCCATTCCTGCCCTGAAAATCATCCTTCCAATCCTTCCGAATCCGTTTATACCTATTTTTATCTTTGCCATTTTAATTTTTGTTATAAAATAGAACTTATGAATTATGAAAGAAAATAAAAAAATAAAAGTAACTACTCAGAGGGCGTTAAAAATTTACAAATGAAAATTTTATTAATCTTAAAGTTCCACCTATAATCACTTCGTTTGTGTATTTTTCCATTTCATTCGCAAATTGCGAAAATTTTAAATTTCACGCAGGGCTGAATAATTACAAATAAAAAAAGTAAATATTCAGAGGGTATTTTAAAATCTCCGAGCAACTGCGAGGTGATTTTCAAATTCGCAGAGAATTTGAAAAGACACGAACGAAGTGAGCGTATTTTCAAAACGCAAAGTTTTGAAAATATACTGAAAATCTTTGAGATTTTCAATCTTTAAAAAATCTGTGGGATTTTTTAAATACTAAAACCTTCGGTTTCAATCTTTAAAAATCTACAAGATTTTAAAATACTAAAAATCTACAAGATTTTCAATC
>MNZY01000084.1 GCA_001873845.1 Candidatus Altarchaeum sp. CG2_30_32_3053
AAAAAAGAGTACGGTTTTATCGATGTGCTGAAGCATGAAATCAAGCTGCCGGTGGATTTGATCAACTTGTTCGTATATTGTGTTATAGACCTCAAAAAGAAGAAGTTGTTTTGCTACACCGAAACAAAAGACGGAAATCTTGAGGAGATAAAGAGGATAAATTTTAAGCTCAAGAATGTAATTTATTAAGGGTATCATTCAACTTTAAATGCCCAAAAAAATTGTGGTACAATTTTGTGTCCCTTTCATACGAAACATAACCAATAATTGTTTCACTAACATTTTCAAATTTTTCATAAATAATTTTATAAGCTATTTTTCCATTAAAATTTTCAGTTCCGGCAAAATATATTTTTTCAAAAGAAGGATGAGAATTGATTCCATCACAATACCGTAAGGATTGGTTTTTGTGTGCTTTTTCCTGTTCTTTGGTACGCCCAATTTCGCATTCATAGTGTTCAATCCATGATTTGCCAATAGTTTTTTTATTGTTTCTTTCTTCTCCATAAGTTAGATTGTAAGTGATATTCCAAAATGAAGAGCAATTATACATGGTATAATTATGGCAACCTCCAGCAGTACATACATACCCCAGCCGTTCGTTATTGCATTCTGTTTTAATAAGTTTTGCATTTTTTATTCCGCTCATGTTAAATCTCTCAATATCTTTTAAATCCTGAAAAAATAGGATGTCAAATGAAAATATCAAATCTGACATATAAGACATATCTCTAATCGCTTCCACATCTATCTTATTCCAATTAAATATTTTAAAATTTTCTTCTAATTTTGTTTCATTAGTGGGAGGTATCAATTTTTTGTAAATTGTGTTATTTTGCATTTTAAACAGTGTTAGCCAACTTGAAGATATCCTTTTTACTTCATTTGTGTTTAAATTTATATAGAAAGTTGTATTTAAATATTCAGATGTATCTGTAGTTTCGCAAGGAGGACATTTAATAATAGGTACCCTCTGACCGTTATATTCTTTAAACTCTAATGCTTCTTTTTCAGGAACATCGCCTGCTTCTATTATAATATACAGATTCCCATCAGGCGCAGTATAATTTTTGATAGAAATTATTGTAGAAATATTTTCAACAGAATCTTTACTATATTTATAAATATATTTTTTTATTTTAGAATTTTTAGAGGTGTTTATATAGTATATTGAAGAATGTGATATCTTTGAAGTATTTTCCTCTTTATTAACATTTTCTTTACTCCTGTTTGTATTACTCATAGTTGTGTTGATTTCTTTACTAAAATTTGCACTATGGTTTGTAATATCTTTGGATGGCTCCTTTATGTTCTGCATTATCAATAAAGCAACAAAAACAAATACTATTATTCCCAAAATCACAAATACTTTATTTTTCATAGTTTATTAGATTTATTTCAACTGTTTGAAGATTTTGATACCATAATTGATATTTTACAGTTATTCTCTTTTCTACATCTACCCAAAATATTTTTCTATGCGTAACCTCCCAATCGCCATTATTTTTTTGAATTAATCTTCTACCTTCAACCTTAAAACATTTTCTCTTATTGACGATTTCAATCCCTTTAACTTCATACTCTTGCTTGTCTTTTGTTTCACTTCTTTCCTTGATAGCTTTACACCTGCCGTCATTACAAAATATACTTCCCGTACTTTTTTCCTCAACAAGTTGTAAGAGAATGCAACTCTTCTTATAAAAATCCTTCTGTTTTTTAAAATAAGTTTCTTGTCGTTCAAAAGTTTTATTTATTTAATGATATATATCTAATATATATTATTATGTAAGTAATCAAAATGAAAAAGCTTGATTTTGTAAATAGAACCACTTTAAAAGTGGAGAATATTGAGGGTTTTATGGTTC
>MNZY01000200.1 GCA_001873845.1 Candidatus Altarchaeum sp. CG2_30_32_3053
GAATAGAAATCCAAGTCCGTTTTGGCGTCATGAAAAAATATTGTTGGATGGACGAAAAAGTAACCCCTCTCTAAAAAATTCTATTTTTATTTCTATTTAAATTATTTTTATAGAAATCTAAATTTTTAACGGGTCAAAAAATTGGAATAACCCTACAGTTGGACAAGCTCTAAATAAATTATAAATAAATAATTTTGTTTCTGCCAATTTTCAGAAATTTATTTTTGTCTTTTCAAATTTCAAATAAAATTATCAAAAATTTAGCGAATACAAACAAATTTTTAATATATATTTTTAATGTATAATACATAAGCATAATACCTAGAATAATATTATGACATCATGGGAACAGTAGACAGTATAAAAAAAAAGATAAAGGACATAGAGGACGAAATCAAGAAAACACAATACAATAAGGCAACAGAGCACCACATTGGAAAATTAAAGGCAAAGATTGCTATTTTAAAAGAAAAAGAAGAAATTGCTGGGAAGGGGGGAGGTAAGCGCGAGGGCTTTGATGTCCGAAAGAGCGGTAACGCCAGTGTTTCTTTGCTTGGATTTCCTTCTGTCGGAAAATCAACACTCCTTAATGCACTAACAAATACTGCCTCAAAAACAGCAGCGTATGCCTTTACAACACTGACTGTTGTTCCTGGAATGCTTGAATATGACGGAGCAAAGATACAAATCCTGGATTTACCCGGAATAATAAGCGGTGCCGCACAAAGAAAAGGACGGGGAAGGGAAGTACTTGCAGTTGTCAGAAATTCCGATTTAATTCTTATTATTGTTGACCCTTTAAATTTAAAGCACTATGATGCTTTAAAGAAAGAACTGCATGCCGTTGGAATACGGCTAAATAAGTCACCTCCGCGGGTTTCCATAACAAAAAATGTCGGGAGCGGAATTGTCGTGGTTCCAATGGTAAAATTAACAAAACTGAATGGGCAGATAATTAAGGAAATTTTAAACACATTCAACATATTTAATGCGTATGTTGTTCTTAATGAAGATGTTGATGAAGACGAGTTTATTGATGCTGTAGTTGGAAACAGGAAATATACTTCTGTTTTTGTTATTGTGAATAAAATTGATCTGGTTAATAATGTTACTAATATAAAAAAAGAACTGGTAAATTTGGGAATAAAAGAAAGCGATTATGCTTTTGTTTCAGCAGAGAAAAAGAAGGGCACTGACAAATTGAAGGAAAAAATTTTCAAGAAACTAAATTTCATCAAGGTATTTACAAAGCCGGTTGGGTCGGGTGCGCCTGATAAAGAACCTCTGATAATGAAAGACGGCTCAACAATTGCTGATTTTTGTGATGCAATCCACATGGGTATGCGATACAATTTCAGATTTGCGATAATATCAGGAAAATCGGCAAAATTTAGCAATCAGAGGGTCGGGCTTGAACATATACTTGAAGATAATGATGTTGTGACACTTGTTGCTGATAGGTAGTAAATTTATAAATTTTTGGTAATCATCTCTTTAAATTGGGAGGGTTATTTTGTGAGAGAGTGAGATATTTTTTAAAAATCTGCTTAAAAATTAAAATTGGATATTATAAATTTAAATTTAAACATTACAGAACTTACGCAAGGCAGATATGAATTCCTGACTTTTTATGTTCATTTACAAAATAATCTGCGTAAGTCCTATAAATTATAAAAATATTAGTAAAAAAACAAACATATAATTATCCCAATTTTAGTGAGTCAGCACCGAAAATTTTTCCTTCGGATGTCAACTGGATAGCCATTGGTCTGTGCGGAAAACACAAAGAAGAATAAATGTGTATTTATTCGTTTAAGTCAATTAAAACGCGAGAACAATATGAACAGGGTAGAAACACGATTTTAGCATTCTTTATGTTTTTGAGATGATTACTTTTGTCTCTTTTACCATTCCTTTCTGGGTTAAGATTTTTCACATGAAAATATAATCAAAAATATCCCCTCTCGCATCCTTAATTTCCATCCAGTCAGTTAAATTTTTAAATTTTCCCCCACAAATTCCGTTTGCTAGAATTGCACCTCCCCTGCCCGCAGAACTCCAATGAATACAGGCATTGCTTTCATTTTTTTCAATATTTTCAACCTCAAATATTCTTCCGGATTTTCTTTCCAGTCCTTCTTTAATTTCACCTTCCACAAAGACCGAAATTTTTCCGCACAAATAAATCTTTGAAATTTTTGGATCCGACAATGCAGAAATATCCTTAATAAGCCCGTCCATAAAATAAAGATGTGCGAGTTCTCTGTTTTTAAAATTTTTGTAATTTTTGAAAAATTCTTGTGGAGAAATTTTTTTCTTTAAAATGCTTAAAACCCCTCCTGAAAATTTCTCAACCTTCCGGTTATTTATTATTTCTTTGTCTGTCTTTCCGTGTGCCAAAAATCCCGATGATGCGATTGTTCCCCCGATTCCGTCGCAAATTTTCCCGCCATAAATTTTTATAAAAGCATTAAATCCATAGCCGATTTCAGCGAGGATGAAATTTTCCGTTTTAAAATTTTTTGATAAGGACAACGCATAAATTACAGAACATAATTTGTCAGAAGTTCCCAAGTCAATTACATTAATCTTTTTAAAATTTTCAACAGTAGGGAGTTGCTTTACAGAGGGAATAACATATCCGTTAAACTTTCTTTTCTTTGCTTCGCTTAAAAATTTTCTGATTCCTAGGGATTCCTTTTCAGATTCCTTTTTAAGAGAAATTTTAAACAAGTCATTATCGTCTAATTCAGATATTTTCTTTAATGGTAATCCATAGCCCGAAGGGAAAACTATGCAGTCAGGGTTAAAATCTTGGATTAAATTTAATAAAGCACCCATATCTTTTTTAACTTCTTTTGTTAGGATTGTCGTTTCAAATTTAAATTCTGTCTTTGTTTTTCCTTTTTCCCTGTATTCTTCAAGAACGGAAACCGCCCATTTTGATGTTCCCGCATCTATCCCGATGGTGAGCATTTAAAAGACTTTGATTTTTAAATATTGATTTTTGATAGTAATTTAATAATTACATTTACAATTTTACATTTACAATTGTTTTTATAAAATGATAAAAAAAGAGATAACTGCAAAAAATTATGGCTGCTTAATAGACAGGATTGCAGAAATTTTAACAGAAGCAAGAAGCAAAGTAGTCAGGGAGATAAACAAGGCGCAGGTTTTGGCATATTGGGAAATTGGAAGGGATATTGTTAAGTTTGAAGAAAAAGGTAAAATAAGAGCAAAGTATGGGAAGAAACCTCTTGTTCGGTTATCAGAGGATTTAACTCAAAAATTTAGTAGGGGATTTTCCACAGATAATCTGGAATGGAAAATCAGAAATAAAACAGATGGCGTCTGACACATTTGAACCAATGCTATCTGGTCTCATTATTGCGAATTATTAACCTTAACCAAGGTCTTTGCCTCAAAGTATAAATTAACATTACCTTCAGAGAAGGACTTAATAATAAAATTAAAATCAATACAAAAATGATGTAAAGGATAAAAATGTTAAAAAAGACAGAAAAAGAAAAAAGAGATAATAAACCAAAAAATACACTGACAGAAAAAACAGATAATAAACCAAAAAATACACTGACAGAAAAAACCACAGACGAAATTTTTAAGGAATTCAGGGAAATTTCAATCTCTGAATT
This sequence comes from Candidatus Altarchaeum sp. CG2_30_32_3053, assembly GCA_001873845.1. Taxonomy (GTDB): domain Archaea; phylum Altiarchaeota; class Altiarchaeia; order Altiarchaeales; family Altiarchaeaceae; genus Altiarchaeum; species Altiarchaeum hamiconexum. The sequence continues at coordinate 3,657 of MNZY01000200.1, forward strand.
TTTCAGAAAAAACAGAACACAGCTGGGATACAGCGGAAAGACGAGAAATTTAACAACAATTGTCCACGAACTCGTTACAAATGCAATTGATGCCTGCGAAGAAGCGGAAATTTTTCCCGAGATAGAAGTCCGTGTTGAGAAAGTAGATAACGAACATTATAAATTTTTCTGTAAGGATAATGCTTACGGAATTCCAAAGGAACATATAGGAGGTGTTTTTGGAAAGATGCTCGCGGGAACAAAATTTCACAGAAATGTTCAGATGAGGGGCCAGCAGGGTATCGGAGTATCCGGTATTACGATGTTTTGCCAGATGACAACCGGAAAACCAGTCAGAGTTATTACCAGAACAAAGGCAGAATGCATTGAAGCAAAAATAATGATTGATATAACAAGAAACGAGCCTGTAATGACAGATAAAAAAAAATATGATTTAAATTTATTCGGGAACTCTACGGGAACAATTATTGAAGGAGAATGTAAAAAAGCAAGTTATATCAACAACGAGAGCGGTGTTTTTGAATATTTACGAAGGACTGCTATTGCAAACCCACATTCAAAAATTGCTTTTACTGACCCGGACGGAAAGAAAACAATATTTGAAAAAACAAGCAGAGAAATTTTAAAGAAACCAAAGGAGATAAAGCTACATCCGAGAGGGATAAATGTAGACGACCTTATTCGTTTGTCTAAAAGAGAGAACATATCAGTTTCATCCTTTTTAATTAACCGCCTTTCAAGAGTTACACAGGATAAAATAAATGAACTTCGCGCATTAGTTGATGTGGATTTAAATAAAAAATCTTATGAAATGACATGGCAGGATGCAGAAAAGATAATTGACGCATTTAAGAATATTAAATTTTTGGCACCGTCATCAGAGGGTCTGCGGACTATCGGAGAAGAAAATATTCAAATGGCATTAACGGCAATAGTTAATCCTGAAATTTTATTCGTTATCACCAGAAAACCGTCTGTTCATTCCGGAGGATATGCTTTTCAGATTGAATGTGCTTTTTGCTATGAAGGAAATGCGGGAAGGAGAACGTCTGACGGAAAAATAAAATCAGAAATTATGAGATTTGCAAATTCCGTACCCCTGTTGTTTGATAACGGCGAATGTTTGATAACAAAAGCAATTTATGATGTTGACTGGAAAAGATACGGAATCAGGGATTTTGATAATTCCCCCATAACAATTTTTGTAAATGTTGTTTCAACTTATATTCCTTATGCATCTGCAGGCAAACAGAGCATCTCTTATGAAGAAGAAATTTTTAAAGAGGTAAAATACGGACTGATGGATGTGGGAAGAAATGTTGCCGGATATATTTCCAAAAAGAAAAATGCAGAAACAGAAAAAACACGGCTGAAAATTTTAACTGTTTATTCAATGCCCTGCTCTGATGCAGTCAGTATATTGACAGCAGGCAGTTATGATGAAATTTATGCGAAATTCAGCAAAGTCATTGACACAAAATACAAACAGGAAGGAAACAAAGAAGGAGGGGATGAAGAAAATCAGAATGGGACAAATTTAGACATTTCAAATAATAATTCAAACAGGAATTAAAATAATAATTCAAACAGGAATTAAAATAATAATTCAGACGAATCATAATTTTATGTTAAATTTTATAAATTTATCAAAATTAAATTTTATATTTAAAATGAAGTGTGTAAGCTGTGGAAAGGATGTAACGAACTATGTAGCATTTAAATGTCCAAATTGTGAGGGAGAAGAAAAATACAAAATTATTAGATGTGATGCGTGCAGGGCAATGGGAAGAAAATATGTGTGTCCAAAGTGCGGATGGACATGTCCTTAAATTTAATAAATGGCAATAACCAATGATCTAAATTTAGCAGTAAAATTTCTGGATGAAGGAAAGGTTATTTGTTATCCGACAGATACGGTTTATGGAATCGGATGCAGGATAAATTTTCCCGAAGGTATAAAACGGATTTTTGAAATAAAAAGAAGAGAATTTGCAAAACCACTTTCTATAGCAATCTATAATTTAAACAAAGCAAAGGAATTTGTGAAATTAAATGATAAAACAGAGAAATTTATAAAAGAAAATCTGGACAAGCCATATACCTTCATTGTTCCGAAAACAGACAAAATTTCTGACATTATCACTGCTAATAAAGATGTTGTCGGGATACGAATCATTAGCGATGAACGACTTAAGGCATTGACAGAGAAGTATCCCATAATTACAACAAGTGCAAATATAAGCAATGAACAGCCGGCAAAAAATTTTGAAGAAATTGATGAAGAAATAAAAAATGCGGTTGATCTGATTTTGACTGGAGAATGTAAATACAATGTGCCTTCAACAATTATTGATTTGAGAAATTTTAAGATAATAAGGGAATAAAATTTTACTTATTTAAATTTCTTCCGCGATCTTTAAAATATCGGAAAATATTGACGATGATGTTTCAGTTGCTCCTGCTCCTCTTCCTGTTATAGTTATATCCTTCGCTATATCCGTGTCTATCATTACAGCATTTAAATTTCCTCCTATATTCAACGGACTGTCTTTTCTGATTAACCGCAGAGAGACCTCTGATTTATTGCAGTCGCCTATTAACTTTATAACATAATTATGCTCCTTCGCCAGTTTTATTGCCTCTTCTGTAATTCCTGTTATACCCGAAATCTGGACATTATTGAAATTTATTTTTCTTTTCATAAGTGCGTTTGCTGCAATAACTACTTTAACAGCAGTATCGTAACCACTAATATCATAAGTCGCATCCCTTTCAGCATAGCCCAGTTCCCGTGCTTCCTTTAAGGCAGTATTGAAATCCGTTCCTTCATCAGTCATCTTTGTTAGTATATAATTTGTCGTTCCGTTGAAAATTCCGTAAATGTTGTTGATTGTGTTAATTTGCAGGGTCTCCCTGCAAAGGTTAAACAGTGGAATTGCCCCTGCAACGGCTGCTTCGTATAAAATTTTTTTGTTGTGCTTTTTTGCCAACTCTGTTATTTCGTTAAATTTTAATGCAACAGGTGATTTATTTGAGGTTACAACATGCCTGTTGTTATTTAATGCATTAATAATGTTGCTTAATCCGGGTTCTCCTGTCCGAATATTTCCGGGTGTTAATTCCAGTGCAATATCAGCATCAACCCCTTTAAGCACATCATTTGCTGTTTTTTCGGAAAAATTTTTGTGTTCGTTAAATTTTTTGTTTTTGGCAAGTTCAAGCACTTCATTTAAATTTATCCCGTTGCCATCATCATTATTAATTATTGAGCCGTTCCATTCACAGATTGCCTTTACTCTAAATTTATAACCCTGTTCGGTAAGAAATTTCTCCTTCCTGAGCAGGACATCTGAAAATCCCCTTCCTATGTTTCCAAATCCTATTATGATTAAATTTATGGCCTTCATTATATAAAAATTTTATGTAAAATTTAACTGGTAATGCTAATTGGTAATGCTATTATTAATTTAATCTTGAAAACAAATTTTTAACTTTTAACATTGAACTTTATAAAATTTTAAAAATAACAGGATGAATTATCAAAAGTTTTTTTATATTGCAGGAACTATATTTTTTATCTGTGCGGCGGTCTTTGCAATAATAATACCCATCTTTCAAAGTTATTAGATTTTTGAGTTACTAATTTGTTTTCATACCCTTTACCTACACCGTTTTGTTCTATTTTATTTTTCCAATTTTCTTGCCACCAACAAAATTTAATTAAAACATTTAGATACAATACTTATTTTTCTTATTTTTTTAAATTCTTGCCACTAATTTATTTATATATAATCATAATATATAATATAAAATGGCAGAATCAAATG
>MNZY01000202.1 GCA_001873845.1 Candidatus Altarchaeum sp. CG2_30_32_3053
TTTAAAATAAGATTGAAAATCTGTTGATTTTAAAATTGTGAAAATATTTCCTAAAACAAGGATTTAAATCTTTTGTATAAATTTTTGAGATTATTTATAAGTTTAATCTTAATAATTTAATGAATTGGGAAACTTTTGTTAATAAATCTATTTTAATAAATTTAATAAATTTAATAAATATATTTTAAGATGGCTTATAGTCATACAATGAAGGTCGGAAGTGCAGGCAGATTTGGTTCAAGGATAGGAAAAAGAACAAGGGAAGATATAAATGCAATTGAAGATATCAGCAAGCAAAAGCACAAATGTCCCAAATGTGGAAAGAAAAAGGTTGATAGGCTGGAAGCTGGTATATGGATATGTAAAGGATGTAAAGCAAAATTTGCAGGTGGGGCGTATGTTCCATCAGTTGTAGAAAAACAATCTAATAAAAAGTAAAATTTAAAAATTTAAATTTATTTACAATGTCCGAATATGTGTGTTTGCGATGCGGGAATGAAAGTACTTATGAAGAAATAAAGCGAAACAGGATGAAATGTACGAAATGTAAAACAAGGGGCTCGGATATATGGTTTAAAAAGAGACCTCCCATTTCAAAGACAATTTTAGCTATTTAAACAACGATATAAAGGTGAGATAAAGGTGATATAAAGCAATATAAAGGTGATATAAAGACAATGAAATTTATTGTTTTTGAAGGAATTGACGGAAGCGGATTAAGCACACAGTCCCATCTTCTCAAGGAATATCTGCTCGGGACTAAAGCAGGGGTCTTACTTACAAAAGAACCTACGGATGGGATGATTGGAATGCTTATAAAAAATACATTAAGAAAACGGATAAATTTTGATGACACTACCCTGACATTGCTGTTTGCTGCCGATAGAACAGACCATCTGGCAAATATAAATTTTGATGCCTATGATTATGTCCTTTCCGACAGGTATTATATTTCAAATTTTGCTTATCAGTCCCAGACAATTGACTTAAATTTTCTCATTGAAATAAACAGATATGCAAGAAAGCCGGACAGAGTAATCTTTTTAGATGTCAAACCGGAAACATGCATTGAAAGAATTACTCATAACAGAGATCATATAGAACTTTACGAGAATATTGAACAGTTAAAACTGGTAAAGGAAAATTACCTGAAAATTCTGGAACATTTAAAGACAAAATTTGACCTTGATGTTGTGTTTGTTGACGGAAACAGGAGTATTGAAGAAGTTCGTAAGGACATAATTGATGCTTTAACTGATGCTAATATACTGGAAATATCTGATTAAATTAAACAACAGAGTTGTTGCTTTTTTAAGGTTTTAAAGAGTAAAATTCACAATTTCAATGATTTCAGCGAAGTTTGAAATATCCTGACACATCTTGGTTAAAATTAAGGTGAAAATCTTGCACTTTACACTTTAATATCTGTGCCGTTTGATTAATTTTTAGGGTAACCTATATCGCCAACTATCTCATACAACCCCCTTATCCTAAGCTTTCAACCTCTTTTTGAAAGGTTTCGGGGACGATTACTTTATACATATTGTTATTCAATGATGTCGTTAATATCATGTGCCTTCCCACATTTTATATCCTTATTACATTTTCTAATCGTTTCTTTGATATCTGCCATGACCCGAGGATTGTTATAAATTTCTATTTCGTCAATTATTTCTTCCGCCATTGTATTTTCATACACCTGTGACTCTATGTTTTCTAACCGGGTGTTTATCTCCTGTAAAAGAAAATATAGTTCATTTGTAGTTATTGTTTTCTTTTTTAATGGCGGTTTTACGGGACTCGCCTCTCCAAAAACAAATTTTCTTTTGTTTCCTGTTTTATTGATTTTAGAGATAATTTTATATTTTTAATGAGTTGCATTAAATTTTGATATTAAATAATTAAATTTTGATATTATCAAACTTGAAACACTTATTGAATGACTTACCTGTAATCTAAAAATAATAAGAGGATGTCCATAAGGATATACTTAATATTTTTAACCGCATAAATTTCTAATCTCTTTTTTAGTCATTATTTTTGCACCTTCGGTCCTTTTTCTTTTTTCTTCAACAATTTCATAAAATTTTTCAATTTTCTTTTTTCTGTCAGCAATCATTCTCTCAACTTCAACATAACCTGCACTTCCTGTAATTTTCCGGGATTGGACACAATTCTCAACATTAATCTTTGAAATTTCATTCCCAGCAATTTTATTTATTTCAGAAAAATCGCCTTTGTTTATCGCATTTTTAACTATATTATATGACTTTCTGAAAGGAATGCCTTTAATAACAAGCTGGCTTGCCATATCCGTTGCAATAATTTCGTGTGAAAATTTTTTGTTTATCTGTTCTTGGTCTTTAAATTTAATGCCCTTTGACATTTCCGCCAGAATTTTTAGGATTGAGTTGAGCTCATCACCAGCATCAAACAGTGGAAATTTATCCTCTTGCATATCTCTGTTATAGGAATAAGGAATACCTTTAAGCAGGACTAAAATGTTAACAAGGTCTCCATAAATTCTGCCTGTCTTGCCGCGCGTTAATTCGGCAATATCCAGATTTTTCTTCTGAGGCATTATACTGCTTCCCGTTGTCCATTCGGATGAAATTTCAATAAGGCCAAATTCATAAGAGTTAAATAAAATTAGTTCTTCACTAAGGCGGCTTAAAGTCGCTGATAAAATCGCCAGATCGGCTAAAATTTCTGCAATGAAGTCCCTGCCTGCCACACCGTCAAGAGAATTTTCAATCAGCCCGTCAAAGCCCAACAATTTTGCGGTCCAATGCCTATTAATATTAAAACTCGTGCCGGCAAATGCAGCACTTCCGAGAGGACACAAATTTGTTCTTTTATATGAATCATTTAACCGTTCAAAGTCGCGCAAAAATGCGTCAGTGTATGCCAAAATCCAGTGTGAAGCGAGCGTTGGCATCGCCTGCTGCAGATGTGTATATCCTGGAATTATGACCGTGCTTCTCTCTGCAAAGTCAATCAGGGAATCAGATAAATTTAATAAATTTTTCATAATCTCCAAAGTTATTTCTCTTGCCAGAATTCTCGTATCCGTGACAACCTGGTCATTTCTGCTACGGGCGGTGTGCATTGCCCCACATTTTTCACCGCCTTTGGAAATAACATAATCTTCAATATTCATATGCACATCCTCTAATTCCCGGGAAAATTTAAATTTTTTATTATTAAACGCGCTTAAGGCATCATTTAAATTTTTTATTATATCCTTTGCTGTGCTTTTTTCAATTATTCCCCGTTTTGCCAGCATTAAGTTGTGTGCTGTTGTATTCCATATGTCTGCTTCAAACAGGCGCATGTCAATATCAAGCGACTGGGTAAATTTTTTGATGGACATTTTGAAATTTTATTAATTTTTAACTAAACAATTCACTGAGGATGTTTTTTATTTCATTCATCTTCTCCTCTTTCAGCACACCAATTTTTTATATATTGTGCGTTTATCTACATTGAAGATGGAATCAACTTTTAGATTACTATTGAAAAGTCCCAACCAACTATTTTTGAATACAATCCAACAACAATCACATCATCAAAAATCTCGTTATATATTATTAGTATTAGTGACAACAACAGCAGGTCTTAATTTTGAGCAATTATTGTCGCTGAATCTTACTTCAACTATAATAAGGTACCTTGCTTAACAGCAATATTCCCATATTTTATATTCATCCTCTGTTTCCTTTATAAATTTCTCCAGCGAATATCGTTGCAATTAATATTTGCATCGAGCAACTTGCTTATTCTTTTTATAAATTCCACCCGCTCCTCAGGTACCTTTATTTTTACAAAAGTTATTTTTAATCGTTTAACAATTTAAATTTTTATTATAGTGAATTTTTCAACTTTTAATTATTTATTTTGAACATCAATATTGCATATTATGATTTGAATAATAAATATGGATAAAAACAATATTCTCAAAAGATGTCAAAATGACTATAATTAACTTTAAATTTCTCATCATCCCCTTTGCGAGGTCATGTTTCATATATCTGCTTCAAACAGACGCCTGTCAATATCAAGCAACCGGGTAAATTTTTTGACTGACATTTTGAAATTTTATATTTTATCTTTTTTTCATAATTTATAAAATTAAATTATAAAGCAAAATAAAAAAATCTCAAATTTTTCAAAATGACAAACGAAGCAAAGGACTTAAATGTTTTATATATTGTGGGGGACGGATTTAGGCCAGAGGAATATTTCTACTCAAAAGAAGAAGTTGAAAATGGGGGCTTTAAAGTCATTACTGCTGGAAAACAGAAAATTGTTCCCGCGAGAATAATTCCCGGAATGCCAACATCTACAAATGCTGACATAACCTTTAATAACATTGGTTTTGATAAGCAGGAGTATTGTGCAGTCGTTGTTCCCGGTGGTTCACCAGGATGGGAAAATTTATACAAAAATGAAAAGGTTATGGAAATCCTGAAAAATGCACAAAAGAAAAATTTATTAATAGCATCAATATGTGCTTCTCCGGCGGTTTTGGCAAAAGCAGGAATTTTAAAGGGGAAAAAAGCAACGATATATCCTGGCATGGGAGAATACCTGTCGTCAAAAGGCGCTATTGCTGTTGATGTAGAAGAACGCTTTGAGAATAAAACAGTCATAATAAAAGACAAAAATTTTATTACGGGAAACGGTCCGTGGGCGTCGAGGAAATTTGGAAAAGCAATAGTTGAGGAACTGAATAAAAAATTTAAAAATAACAGACAAACAATAAGACAATAAAATGGTTCAAAAAGAAAAGATAAGAGTGTGTGCGATATGTAAGAAGGAATTTGATATAACCCTTCCAGGCCGGCTAAAAATTTTAAAACGAGAAAAAAAGGGAGAAAAAGGTATATGGATTTGCAGGGAATGTGCGGAAAAAGTAAAGATAGGATGAAAAACAACATATCTGTATTAAAGGATAACATGTATAATCTGAAGATGGAACCTGTTGGGATTATACCTACGCCCTATCTTACTAAGGAAGAGTGCCCAATCCAGCCGGTTTATTCGTCCAAATCAACCAGTAATGTAGAGTTTGATCTGGCTGGTGAGATTATGATGGTGCACGCAACATTTCCGGATGATGAGCAGCATGGAATCTACGCATCCAAGCATCCGTGCAGGCCAAACAACACAGGTATTTCTATCGTGAAACTCCTGAAACATAACAATAACATCCTGACTGTTGAAGATCCGCACCGGAAGGATGGACAGCCGGCAGGAAATGGCGACTCAAACCCATGAGAAGAGAATGAGAGAATGAGATAATGCGATAAAAACAACAGAAAAATAAAAGAGACATCTTAAATTTAAAATGGATAAATTCAGGACAGAAAGTGACTCCCTTGGAGAAAAGGAAGTGCCTTGTGATGCATATTATGGAATTCACACACTTCGTTCAGTTGAAAATTTCCGGATTTCAGGAATTATGATGTATGATGAGATGATTAAATCAATTATTTATTTAAAAATTTCTTGTGCGAAGGCAAATATGGAATTAAAAGCGATTAACGAGGGAAAAGGAGAGGCAATTATCAGGGCATCTGAAGAAATTCTAAAAAATTTTGGGAAATATAAAGCACAGTTTCCGGTTGATATTTTTCAGGCCGGCTCCGGAACCTCGCTGAATATGAATATAAATGAGGTAATTGCGAATCTTGCCGTTGAAATTTTGAATAAAAGGCATAGCACAAAAAATTTCGGAAAGAAAACAATCCATCCGAATGACGATGTGAATAAAGGACAATCAACAAATGATATTATTCCCTCAGCAATGAAAATTTCCGCTTATCTGTTGAGTGAAAATTTAATCTATGCACAGGAAAATCTGGAAAATGTGCTTTCTGATAAGGGCAATGAATTTAAAGATATTTTAAAGTCGGGAAGAACACATTTGCAGGATGCTGTCCCGATGACACTCGGGCAGGAATTTGATGCATACAGCAGAGCAATTGAAAAGGATATTGAAAGGGTAAAATTTGCCAAAATTTTCTTACAGGAACTCGCAATCGGTGGAAATGCTATTGGAACAGGAATAAACACACATTCAAAATTCAGGGAAATTATAGTTAAACATTTAAATTTTTATTTGAAAAGAAACTTCGTTCCGGCAAAAAACAGAATTGAAGGTGTGCAGTTCTTAACAGATATTGCAAATTTTTCTTCTGCGTTAAAGATGGTGGCAATTGACTTGAACAAAATTTCAAATGATTTACGGCTGCTTAACTCGGGTCCTTATACAGGATTTAATGAAATTTTTCTGCCCGCTGTTGAACCTGGCTCATCAATAATGCCGGGAAAAATAAATCCTTCAATTTGCGAGGCAATAAATCAGATATGCTATAAGGTTATGGGAAATGACTTAACGATTACTAATTGTTGTGCAGCGGGACAGCTTGAACTGAACACACACATGCCGGTAATTGCTCATTCCTTAATTGAATCAGTAAAAATTTTAACGAACGGAATAAATATATTTGCAGAAAAGACAGTTAAAGGCATCAAAGCAAACGAAGAAAGATGTAAATTTTATGCAGAAAATTCATTGTCTTTGATAACTGCATTAAACAATATACTTGGCTATGATAAATGTGTGGAAATCGCAAAAGAAAGAATAAAAACGAATAAAAGTATCAGAGAGATAATTATTGAAAAGGGATATTTAAGCAGGGATGAAATTGAAAAATTTTTAAATGTGAAATTTTTAACAGGCGAAAAACAGAAATAAAGGGAGTTTAAGTGAAAAATATTTATCGGCTTTTGGAACTTTTGGAACTTTTTGGAAAGACGATTAAGAATGATCAAAAGCAATTAATATGAAACGTAAAGAGATAATTACCGGAAATTATAGTAACTTGCCTGGCAGAGTTGCAGAAATTTTAACTGATGCAAGAAGCAAGGTAATTAGAGAGATAAACAAAGCACAGGTTTTGGCCTATTGGGGGAAATTTGAACCGATGTTGTCTTGGTCTCCTTAAATTCATACCAAAAATTCTGAAGGATAATAAAAGGATAATAAAAGATAATTCAGATTGCTTGTAAAATCTACCTGTGAATAAAATTTAAATGAAGAAAAAACAAATTTATAACAAACAACACATTGTTCATAAAAAAATTAAATTTAAAATGTTAAAATGGCAAAACAAACCAAAACAAACACAAAACAAACAAACAGCAATACAGAGGGCAAAATTTTAAAAATTTTAGAGGAAAACGCAAGAGTTAGCGACGAAACAATTGCAGATATGTCCGGCATAAGCAAAAGCGAAGTAAAGAAAACAATTGACAGGCTAAAAAACAAAGGCATAATAATGGGTTTCAAGCCAATAATTAACTGGAAAAAAATAAATAAGGAAAAAATTTCTTCGGTCCTGCAAATAAAGGTTATTCCACAAGAAAGGGAGGGATTTGCAAAAATTTGTAAGGAAATTTCAATGGACAGCCGGGTTAAGGATGTTTTTGTTGTAACAGGGGACTACGACATTCATATTTACCTAGAAGCAGATAATATGGATGAAATTTCGGAATTTGTCACTGCAAAGATTGCCACAAAAAAAGGGGTTATCGGCACAAATACTCATATAGTTATGAAGGACTTTAAGAGGAACGGGGCAAAATTGTTTGAGGAAGAAAATAAAAGAGAGATTATAAGCATATAAATTTTGTATATAAAATTTTGATGATAATTTTGATGATAAATTTAAATAAATTTTGATGATAATTTTGATGATAATTTTAAATAAATTTTGATGATAATTTTGATGATAAATTTATACTCAACAACGGCAAAAGATGCACTTTTTATGGCACATTTTCAAAATCACAAAGATTTAAAATATACAAAGGTAGCGAAACAAAATGAAAGTATTTTAAAGATTTGAAAAACGCAATTTATAAAGTTACGCAGTATAAATAAATTTTGATTATAAATTTAAATAAATTTGATGATAAATTTAATGATAAAACTCTGAATAATATGTCTGTCCGGCAAATTAAACAAATAAGGAAAGGTGTATGGGAGGTTGAAAACCATCCTGTTCCAGTAAGAATTTACGGAACTGAAAAAATAGTCAATTCAATGGAGGAAGATGTTATAAATCAGGCGAGAAATGTTTCCCGGCTTCCAGGAATTGTCCGGGCAAGTTTAGTCATGCCAGACGGGCATAAGGGATACGGGTTTCCAATTGGAGGCGTTGCAGCATTTGATGCAGAGAAAGGAATAATCAGCCCTGGCGGAATTGGCTACGATATAAACTGCCTTTCGGGAGATACAAATATATTATGCGAGCATGGATATTATGTTGAAATAAAGGAATTTGAAGAAAACTGCCTGGAAAAGGGTTTAATATCATACAATCTTTCTAAGGGATGTTCAGAAATTGCATCTATAGAAAAATTTATTAAATTTAAACCAAAAAATTCTGTATATAAAATTTTTACGAAAAGCGGAGAGGAAATAACTGCTACTGAAGATCATCCATTCTGGACCCAAAAAGGAATGATTCCTGTAAAGGATTTAAAGACCGGGGAAAAGCTCGGAATGTATCATTTTAAAGGTGTTCCTTATGAAGAACCTGATGAAAAAATTATTTTGGATGAAGATAAAATTAAGGAAAATCTTATTGCTATGGGAAATACCTTTCAGAGAAACACTGTGCAGCAGGTAATTAAACATTTAAAAAAAATAAAAATTTTACCTTTAAAATACAACTCGCCACAAATTCCTTATTTATTAAAAATTATCGGATTTGTTCTTGGTGATGGATGTCTTTATTTTCAGAAAGGGGATAAAAAAGGAATAACTGCGTTTTATGGAAAAACTGATGACCTGGAAGAAATAAGAAAAGATATTTTAAAAATCGGGTTTACTCCGTCAGAATACAATTACTATGAATTTGAAAATACTGCCTGCATGATGAAGGTTGTCAGCAGTTCTTTTGCTGTTTTGCTGTTTTCTTTAGGTGTTCCAGCAGGCAAAAAGGTGGAGCAGGAATACGAAGTTCCTGCATGGGTTCGTTCATCAAGGTTATGGCAGAAAAGATTATTCCTCGCATCCTTATTTGGAGCAGAAATGTCATCTCCAAAAGTAACTAATAACGGTTATAATTTTGATCCGCCATGTTTTTCAATGAATAAATCAAAAAAATTTGAAGAAAACGGAAGTCAATTTATGCTTCAGATAGTTGATATCCTTTCTGGTTTTGATATAAAGACACAAAAGATTGGAAAAAGAGAAGGAAAGAAAGGGAGTAAAGAGAGTAAATCGGTTCGTTTTAAAGCAATAATTTCAAACGATACTGAAAATTTAATTAATTTTTATGAAACCATAAATTTTGAATACGATTTATCAAAAAGAAGAGAAAGCAATGCAGTTGTTCAGTATTTAAAGGTAAAGAATAATGTTATTAAAGAAAGAGAGAAAAAAGCAAAAAAGGCAAAGGAATTTTACGAAAAAGGTAAAAGTCCCTCTGAAATTTACAGTTCTTTAATTTCGCCATACATTAATAAAAGATTTTTAGAGCGGTCTGTCTATAGTAGCAGGAAAGAAGGTCCAAGGATTCCCCTAAATTTTGAGACCTATGATAAATATATGAACAATATACGCACCACAACAGACAACGATAAAAAAATACAAACGGAATATGTGTGGGACGAAGTTGTGAAAATTGAAAAAGTAAATTTTAATGAATTTGTTTATGATTTTACCCTTAATACACATCACAATTTTGTTGCAAATAAATTTATTGTATCTAACTGCGGCGTCCGGCTTTTAACAACACCGCTGACAGAACAGGACATAAAGCCAAAATTAAAAATTTTGACAGATGAATTATACAAAAATATTCCAAGCGGCGTCGGAAAAGGAGGAATTTTAAAAATTGGTATTGACAAGATAGATGAAGTTGGGAGACTGGGAGCGAAATGGGCAATAGAAAATAATTATGGAATCAAAGAGGACTTAAATTTTATGGAAGAAAACGGATGTATTGATGGTGCAGATCCAGGCAAGGTCTCTCAAAGGGCAAAATTGAGGGGCAGAGATCAGCTTGGAACGCTTGGAAGCGGAAATCACTTTCTTGAAATTCAAAAAGTAGAAGAAATTTATGATGAAAATACAGCGAAAAAATTCAGATTGTTTAAGGGACAGATAACGATAATGGTTCATTGCGGAAGCAGGGGTTATGGACATCAGATTTGTGATGATTATATTAAAATTTTACTTTCAGCAGCAAGAAAATATCATATAAATTTACCTCATTTGGAACTGGTCTGCGCTCCAATAAATTCAAACGAAGGAAACGACTATATTAAAGCAATGTATTGCGGCGCCAATTATGCATTTTGTAACAGAGAGATAATAACCCACTGGATTAGAGAAACATTTGAAAATTTAAAAATTAATGCTGAAATAAAGCTTATGTATGATGTTTGCCACAACATAGCAAAATTTGAGAAGCATAAAGTTGACGGAGAAGAAAAATTATTATGTGTTCACAGGAAAGGTGCAACGAGGGCATTTGCTGCTGGAAGAAGCGAAATTCCTGAAATTTACAGAAATGCTGGGCAGCCAGTTATTGTTCCGGGAAGTATGGGAACATCGTCTTATGTTTTGGTGGGAACTGAAAGGGCGATGGAAGAAACTTATGGGAGTGTGTGTCATGGTGCGGGCAGGGTTATGTCCAGGGCAGGCGGAATAATAAGATGGGGGGGCGAAGATATAATGAAAGAAATGGAAAGAAAAGGACAGGTTATAAAGTCAGCATCCCTAAAGGTTTTGGCAGAAGAACATCCGGGTGTTTATAAAGATATAGATGAGGTTGTAAAGAGTGTTGAAATGGCGGGATTAAGCAGGATTGTGGCAAAGGTTGTGCCTTTGGGGATTATAAAGGGATAACATTTATTAAAAATTTATGTTCATATTTTGGGTCCGTGATAACTTATCCCTGCTCTGTTGGTGTAGCTATAGAGTGATTATCTTAAAAATCAACCAAAGTATAATGTTCCCGATGAAATTTTAGGTGCTCATCCCTTTAAGTTGGGATAATTAATTTGTGAGATATTTTTTAAAAATCTGCTTAAAAATTAAAATTGAATATTATAAATTTAATTTTAAACATTACAGGACATACACAAAACAAATATGAATTCTTGACTTTTTATGTTCATTTACAAAATAATATAAGTAAGTCCTATAACTTATAAAAATAATAGTAAAAAACAAATATATAATTATCC
>MNZY01000203.1:0-2221 GCA_001873845.1 Candidatus Altarchaeum sp. CG2_30_32_3053
AGAATTCATATTTGTTTTGTGTAGGTCCAGTAATGTTTAAAATTAAATTTATAATATCCAATTTTAATTTTTAAGCAGATTTTTAAAAAATATATCACAAATTAATTATCCCAACTTAAAGGGATGAGTACCAAAAATTATGAAAAATATAGAATTGCCCCGCAAGGTAATTGTCGGAGAAGGAGCAATCCATAGCATTAAAGAGATATGCAACGAGTTAAATTTAAAAAACCCTTTAATTTTTTCAGGAAATTTCACAAAAAAATTTGCAGACATTATTTGTGGTGAAATTAAAGGGGAAGTTGTAAGTCCTGATAAAGAAATCAGTAAAAACAAAAATTTTGGTTTTGTATGTGGCGTCGGCGGCGGAAGCACGATTGACAAAGCAAAAATTTATGCGTTTAACAATAAACTCCTTTTTATAAGTATTCCTACTGCTGCATCCCATGACGGAATTGCATCTCCTTATGCTTCGGTTAGGGGAGGCGTTTCTGTTAAAACAAATTCTCCGCTCGCAGTCATAGCTGATACGAAAATAATAAGTGATGCTCCTAAAAATTTAACTGCTTCGGGTTTTGGAGATGCAATTTCAAATTTCACTGCTGTGCTTGACTGGAAGCTGGCAAGGGATGAAAAAAACGAATATTTTGGTGATTATGCGGCATCACTTTCAAATATGAGTGCAGAAATTGTGATGCAAAACTCCAAAAAAATTTTTTCAGATATAAGCATTTTGGTTGAGGCATTACTCAGCAGCAGCGTGGCGATGGCAATTGCCGGCTCAAGCAGACCAGCATCAGGCTCAGAACATTTATTTAGTCATGCAATAGATACACTTTCGGAAAAATATAAATTTAAGCGCGCTTTACACGGAGAACAATGCGGTGTCGGAACCATCATTTCAGCATATTTACATGAAATTTATTCACATAAAAATAAAGGGGGTTGGAAGAAGATAAAAGAGGCATTAAAGGATGTTGGCGCGCCAACCAATGCTTATGAACTCGGAATAACCAGGAAACATATAATTGAGGCATTAAAATTTGCACCAAAAGTCAGGGACAGATGGACAATATTTAACAAATTTAATATAGAAGAAGACGCGGAAAAAATTTTAGAGGGATGTGAAGTTATTGAATAAATTTATAAATGGACATTCATTCAAATCCCAAAAATTTATGCAATTGCGGAATTACTCTGACATCACTTAAATAATTACCTGCGGTTTCACTCATTTCCAATAAATTGTTTTTATAAATTTTATCCCATTTTATCCCTGTTTGCGGCTGTAAAACGAATGGTGGATCAGCAATGTTTTTTATATTCTTTGCTAATCTCCCTATTTGACCCGTATCAACATCTTTTGTTATAACAACCTTTACGAATAAATTTTTGCCACTCAGAATTTCTATTGTCTTTAACGAGTCATTATAAAATTTCGGATAATTTATTTTTATTCCGCAGGCGGCATAAGTTATTAAATTTTTAATTTCATACGCCTTTTCGGGAAGCGTTGAATTCGTCTCAAGGTAAAGAGGAATATCTGTTCTTTTGTGAATCTGCCTGATTAAAGATGTATAAATTAGCGGTTCTCCTCCGGTTAATGAAATGCTGAAAATATCTTTTGTGTATAAATTTTTAATTTCATCTGCAATATCATCGGCGTTTTTTAAAATTTTTCTCTTTCCGTTGACAATGCAAAATTTACCTTCTCTTTTGTGGGCCGTATCGCAGTAATCACAGTCCAGATTACATTTGGCAAACCGCACAAAAATCTGCCTTCTTCCAACATATATTCCTTCGCCCTGGATGCTTGAGAATATTTCTCTTACTTTTAACATAATAAGGAAAATTTAAGGAAAATTTTAAAAAATAAATTAAATCCATAATAAGAATTATTCCTTGTCTTTGATTTCTTTGACTTTAATAGTTTCTCATATTTCAATTCTTTATCTTTTTTCTTATTATCAGAGACCGTCTGCCATCTGCGTTCTGAAAATAACCCGATTATCATTCGGATATTTTTAAACTAACATCTATAAAAATCATTTAGTTTTGAGTACATAAATATTAGGATTGCTTTCCAATAAAATAGCAATGAAAAATCCAAAATTAAGCAATTTTAAAATCAAGAGATTTTAAAATATACTGAAAACTGCAAGTTTTCAATCTTTAAAAATCTTTGAGATTTTAAAATACTGAAAACTGCAAGTTTTCAATC
>MNZY01000203.1:2230-14897 GCA_001873845.1 Candidatus Altarchaeum sp. CG2_30_32_3053
CTGCAAGTTTTCAATCTTTAAAAAATCCCGGTATTTTTTAAATACATGACTATCGGCTATTTTCAAAATATGGTTAAAATAAATGATTTATTTATTTGTTTTACCTATTGTCATATATGGTTAAAATAAAGTATTTGTTTCAATTGGTTTAGATATTTAATTTGGTCAAAATTTAATTTAGCCGATAGTCATGAAATAATGAAACCGTTGGTTTCAATCTTTAAAAAAATCATGGTATTTTTTAAATACTAAAAACTGCAAGTTTTCAATCTTTAAAAATTTACGAAATTTTTAAATGAGAGCGAAGCGAACCCAATTTCAAATGTTTGGATCACTTGGTCAAATTTGTTGGTTTTGAAAACACAATTTTCAAAACGCGGAGTTTTAAAAATCTCCAAATTACGGCGAGGTGATTTTAAATATCCTCAACAAATTATAAAACTAAATGAATTTTTAAAATAAAGTATTTGACAAAAATATCAAATATCCAAAGAAAAACCATAAGAAAATTTGAAAAATAAAAAGATAAAAAAGAAAAGAAACAGAAAAATAATGGGGTTTAATTAATTTCCCCAAAAAGTTAATTATCTGCTTACATCTATTTCTACATGTACATCATCAGGCATCGGTATCTTCATTACATCCCTCATTGCTTTATCATTTCTGTAAATATCCACTATTCTTTTTGAAATTCTCATTTCCCATCTGTCCCATGCAGTATTTCCTTCACCGCTGACATTCTTCCTGACAACAACCCTTATCTTTTTAGTTGGAAGAGGTATCGGTCCTCTGACAACTGCCCTGTTATTCTTTGCAATAGAGACAATCTGATTTGTTATATTTTCAACATTTCGCTTCGCACTTCCGTATATTAATATTCTTGCTCTTTCCATTGTATGTTTATGCTTTTATCTTAACTTCTTTTGCCTTTACTTCCAAAACCATTCCTGCAGCAATTGTCTGCCCCATATCTCTGATGGCAAATCTTCCCAAAGGCGGAAAATCCTTGACTATTTCAACAACTGTACTTCTCATAGGTTTAAGCCGGACAACTGCAACATCTCCTGCCTTTATTGTTTTTGGATGATCTTCCTTTGTTTGTCCTGTTCTTGGGTCAACGGTTTTTATTAATTCTTCAAACTTACATGCTACCTGATCAGTGTGTATGTGCAAAACAGGTGAATACCCTGCTGCTATTGCAGACGGGTGGTACAAAACAACGATTTGTGCAGTAAATTCTTCCGCAACCTTCGGAGGACTACCTAATGTTCCTATAACATTACCTTTTACTATATCTTCCTTCTTGGATGACCTGATGTTAAAACCAACATTGTCTCCCGGTAATCCCTCAGGAATTTGTTCGTGGTGCATTTCAATTGTTTTAACTTCATCCACAATTGCAGACGGCATAAAAACAATCTTCATTCCAGGCTTTAATATTCCGCTTTCTATTCTGCCTACAGGAACTGTTCCTATACCCGTAATTGAATAGGCATCCTGAATTGGCAGCCGTAATGGTTTGTCTATGGGTTTTGGCGGGGCAACAAGATTATTCAGGCACTCCAAAAAAGTAAGGCCATTGTACCATGGCATATTTGTACTTTTTGTCTTTAAATTATCACCCACAAATGCCGAAAGAGGAATAAACGGAATGGTATCAACTTTATATCCAATTGGTTTTAAAAATTTAACCAGTGCATCCTTTACTGCATTGTATGCTTCTGCATCATACTTTACAGCATCCATCTTATTCATCGCAATTATATACTGGTTAACACCTAATGTCTTGCATAAGAATGCGTGTTCTTTTGTTTGCGGAAGCAGTTGAATATTGCCTTTTTCATCTTTATTGTTTACTGTGTCATAGACAGAAACAACAAGTACTGATACATCTGCCTGACTTGCTCCGGTTATCATGTTCTTTATAAAGTCCCTGTGTCCCGGTGCGTCTATAATTGTAAAGTAATTTTTATCTGTCTGGAATTTCTTGTGTGCAATATCAATGGTTACTCCTCTTGTTCTTTCTTCCTTCAAAGTATCCATTACCCATGCGTATTCAAATGTTGCCTTTCCTATTTTTGCTGCCTCATCCCTGAGTTTTTTCATTGCCTGTTCAGAAACTTCTCCAAGTTCATACAACAATCTTCCAACTAATGTTGATTTTCCATTATCTACATGTCCTACAAATACCATGTTTATGTGTGGTTTCTCTGCCATTTTAAAAAATTTATTTTTTATAAATATTTGAGCGTTAGCGAAATTATTTTAAATTTTATAAATGCTGTTTTAAATTAATGTTATAAATTAACTTTTAAATATTAAATTTTTTATTAGTTATCCTTTACCTTTCCAGATATTCCTCAGGTTTTGGAACCGGTTCTGGCAGACCTTTTCTTTTTCTTATTGAACCAATTATTTTTTCCTGCAATTCCCGGGGCACTTCATCATACCCGGAATTTTGAGAATTCCACAAAGCATGTCCTTCGCTTGCTCCCCTTATATCTCCTGTAATTCCAAATGTTTCTGAAATAGGAATTCTTCCTTCAATTGTAGTTAATTCTTCTTCCTGCAAAATATTCGCTATTTGCCCTCTTCTTGACTGCAATACGCTTGTTATCGCTCCAATGTGTTCATGAGGTATCTGAATAAAAACATCCTGCATTGGCTCATAAAATGTCGGTTTGGAGAGCAAAATTCCTGCATATATGGGATTTCTAACCGCCGGATACACCTGTGCCGGACCTCTGTGAATAGCATCTTCGTGAAGAACTGCGTCGTGCAGAATTACCTTCATTTTTATTATTGGCTCTTTTGCTAACGGACCTCCTTCCATAACCTGCTCAAAACCATCAAAAATCAGTTCCATTGTTTCATCCAGGTGCTGCAAACCTTTTGTCAGGTTAATGAGTACATTTCCCTTGAATATATCTACGATACTCGCTGCTTCATCACTTTTAATTCCCTTTGAGACCAGTAATGCTCTTAAGTCCTTACTTCTTGACTTTCTTCTTCCTTCTTTTACTTCTCCACTTATAATTGCCTGGTATAACTCTTCTTCCAGCGGCTCAACTGCGAGATAAAATTTATTGTGTTTGTTCGGAGATTTTCCTTCTATATCACCATGACTGTTATTAATTGTTTCTCTATATACAACAATCGGAGGGGATGTTATTACTTCAACACCTCTGTCTCTTAGCCGATGTTCCACAATTTCCAGGTGTAATTCTCCCATTCCCGCAACCAGGTTTTCACCTGTCTGTTCATCTATTTTAACCTTTAATGTAGGGTCTTCTTTTTCCATTTCTTTTAAGACCTCAACCAGCTTTCCAATGTCTTTTATATTTTTCGGTTCAAACGCCTTTGTAACTACCGGGTCCGAATAATGTTTTATTTCTTCAAATGCAGTCATCGGTTCGCCTGCTATCGTATCTCCGACAAAAGTATTTGAAACGCCACCTAATGCAACTATATTTCCTGATGGGACTGCTGCAACATTTACTCTTTGCGGACCCATGTACAAACCAAGTTGCTGGATCCTCATTTTTGTTTTATTTCCGATAGAGTATACTTCATCACCCTGATGCACTGTGCCGGAATATATCCTTCCGATTGCTATCTCTCCAGCATGTTTGTCATAAATTATATCAAATATCATTATTGCCAATTTCCCGCCTGGGTCGCATATTTGCATATCTTTTGCAACTGTTTCACTCTCGGCATTTCCGCGCCATATCTTCTCTATTCTGACTTTTTGTGCATCTACCGGCGCAGGTAATGCTGAAATCACCATATCCATAACAATTTTGTTAAGAGGCGATTTCTTTGCCAGTTCTTCTTGTTTTTCATTATTACACGCATCAATAATATCCTTAAATGATATTCCTGTCTTTTTCATATACGGGACATTTATTGCCCACTTTTTTTTGGCAGAACCAAATGCTACTGTGCCTTTTGCTACATCCACCGTCCAGTCAACACCTTTTGGCTGACGCATCTTTATCATGCTATTAACATTAGAAATTATTTTTATAAATCTCTTCTGAAGTTCTTCTGGAGTAAGTTTTAATTCCGTAATAAGACGATCTGTTTTATTTATAAACAACACGGGCTTTACTCTTTCGTTGATTGCCTGATTTAAGACAGTTTTTGTCTGAGGCATTATTCCTTCAACTGCACAACAAACAATAACACAACCGTCAACTGCTCTCATTGCCCTTGTTACATTGCCTCCGAAATCAACATGGCCCGGCGTATCTATTAAATTTATGAGATATTCCTTTCTTTCATAAGTATGTGTTATTGAAACATTGGCGGAATCAATAGTAATTCCTCTTTGTTCTGCTTCCCATGAATCAGGAGCAAACTCTGTAATCTTGTCTTTATCCAGGACACTCTCAGAAATAAGTCCTGCTCCCGCAAGTAAATTTGTGGTTAATGTTGTTTTTCCATGATCTATATGGGCAACTATTGCTATATTTCTTATATTTGTCTTGTTTTGCATCATTGAAACGGCTTTTTCAGCAAGTTGTTCTGCACGACCCATTTTATTTTAAATTCCTGTTTTAAATTTAATTTAGAATTTTTATCGGACTTATTAAATTTTATATTTATCTCGACGATGCGGCAATTCTTTCCGTTTCTTCTTTCCTTGAAACAGCAAAACTCTTCGTATCATTATTCGCAGCCAAAACTATTTCATTGGCAAGTGCTTCTCCAAGCGTGTTCTTTGTATTAAATGATGTCGCAAACGCACCCAATGCTAAATTTTTTAATGCGAAATCCAACCTTCTTAATGCAGATGCGTCAATTGCCTGATGATACTTTATTCCACCGTAAATTATTGATGTTGTCTCTTCTGCCGGACCAGTGTTTTGCAATGCATTTACTAATACCTGTATCGGATTTTTCTTTGTTCTTTTCTCTATTATTTCAAATGCGGTTTTAATAACATTTAATGCGTTTAATTTATTTCCTGTGTTTCCTCTGCCCCTAAGATATTTTCCAACCATTTTTTTTGCACCCTGCCCCGAACGCATCATTTTGTTTGCCATTCGTTCGACGACATTCACATTTGCCTTTCCAAACTGCTTGTTTGCAAATTTTCCGTGCGTAATTGGAATATACCTTGGATTTAAATTTATATATCTTTTCAATCCTATATCCTTCACTTCAACTATATATTCCCATCTTCCGAATAATTTTAATGCATCACTTTCCACTTTTGTTTATATTTATTATTTGTTTTTATTATTATTTGTTTTTATTATTATTTGTTTTTATTTGTGTTTTTATATTTATTATTTGTTTTTATATTTAGTGTCCATCCATAAAGTATAAAATTTTGAAAAAATTTTAACTTTTTCAAGGTAAATTATTATGTTTTTGACAATTTAAAAATCTTACAGATTTTCAGTAAAATTACGAGCTTATGGATGGACACTATTTATTATTTGTTTTATCCTTGTTTTATCCTATTTCAATCTTATTTTAAAATTTTGTTCTTATAAATAAGGTTTTGTAAATAAATAATTTAAAATTCTAAATTTTTAATTAAATTTATTTAATGCAGAAGTAATTGATGTTAGATTTAAGATAAATTAAAATATTATTGTAAAATATATTATTGTAAAATATTATTGTAAAAATTGTAAAAATTCACAATGAAAATTTCGGAAAAATTTAAATATGTAAAGGAAAAAGAAGAAAGATGTGTATTAATTGCTTATGTGTGTGCCGGAGACCCGAACTTTGAAAAGAGCATGGAAATTGTCAGAATTTTAAAAAAATATACAGATGTTATTGAATTGGGAATGCCATTTTCCGATCCCATTGCAGATGGTCTAACCATACAGCAGGCAAGTGGGAGGGCATTGAAGAGCGGAATGAATACTGATGTTTATTTTAAATTTTGTGGAGAAGTTAAAGACGAAGGCATTCCTCTTGTGTGTATGACTTATTATAATTTGCTTTACCGGTACGGACTTGAGAAATTTGTTGTGGAATGCAGCAGGAACGGAATTAAAGGAATTATTATTCCTGATTTGCCTGTTGAAGAAAGTGATGAATTATTAAATTTATGCGATAAACACGACATTGATTTAATATTTCTGGTTGCACAAACATCAACAAAAGAAAGAATTAAGAAGATATCTGAAAAGGCAGGCGGATTTTTGTATCTGATTTCTGTTTTGGGAGTTACTGGGGCAAGAGAAAATTTAAATGTTGAGCCGAAATTTATTGAAGGAGTAAAGAAGGTCTTAAAAGATATAAAGAAAGAAATTCCACTGGCAATAGGATTTGGAATCTCAAATGCAAACCACATAAATGCAATAAAAGACAAAGTTGACGGAGTAATTATCGGAAGTGCAATAATAAACAAAATTAATGATTTGAAGGTGCTGGAAAATTTTGTCAAAGAAATGAGAGAAGCAACCAAAAAGTAAAAATTAGAAAAAATAAAATTCAGAGAAAAATTCAGAGAAAAATTCAGAGAAAAAGACAATTTTATTCCAAAATTTCTATTATTTTGTAATCGGTTGTTCGTATAGCAGGAATCCTGCCAGCCCCTTTTATTAAATTTTTCAGTTCATCAATACCAGCACTTCTTTCTGAAATTTTTCCCGCAGAATAGGTTATATTTTCTTTTCCAACAGTTCCGTCAAAATCATTTGCCCCGTAATGAAGTGCCACCTGGGCTAAATTTTTTCCCATCATAACCCAATAAGCCCTTACATTGTCAAAATTATTGAGCAATATTCGTGAGACAGCAATAACCTTTAAATCTTCTATTCCACTTACAGGCATTTTGACAATTCTTTCCTTGTCTAGTTTTGTGCCTTTCGGATGAAAACTTAAAGGAATAAAACCCAGAAATCCGTTTGTCTTTTTCTGCAAATCCCTAAGCTTTAATATATGTCTGATTCTGTCTCCGCTGCTTTCAATGTGTCCGTAAAGCATTGTCGCATTGCTCTTTATATTTAATTTGTGTGCGGTTTCCATAACATTAAGCCATTCATCGCTTTTTATTTTATTCGGACAAATTTTCGCCCTTATTTCATCGTTTAAAATTTCAGCCCCACCGCCCGGCATAAAATTTAATCCAGCATCTTTAAACCGTTCCAAAATTTCTTTAACGCTGCTTTTATTTTTCTTTGCAATAAAGAAAATTTCTGTTGCCGTAAATGCCTTAATTGCCAGGTCCGGAAAATTTTTCCTTATCTCCTTCAGGATATCTTCATAATATTCAGCAGAAATTTCCGGATTTAGAGCCCCGACAATATGAACCTCTGTTATGTTGCTTATTTGTTTTGCCTTCTTTATCATCTCTAAAATTTCATTAACTGACAGAACATAGCCACCTTTGTCCTCTTTATCCTTGTAATACGCACAGAATTCGCATTTGCTTATGCAGGTATTTGTATAATTTATGTGTAAATTTAAAACAAAGGAAACAATATCTCCGACCTTTTGCTTTCTTATCCTGTCTGCTGCTATACCTAAATTTAATATGTCGTTTGAATTCGTTAAATTCATTAATGCAATTCCGTCTTTTTCGGAAATTTTTTCACATTTTGCTGCCCGTTCAAGGATTTCAGATGTATCGCTGTTAAATTTTTCGCTGTTAAAGTTCATTTTTTGTTACTGAATAAATTTATCTTAAAATTTTTCAATAATCTATATTTTTCAATAATCTATATTTTTCAATAATCTATGTTTATATAATAATCTATGTTTAATAATTGTAATTGGTATGTGTAATTCTGATAATTTTTATCTTAATTAAATTTTACGATGCAATTTAAGAAATGTAATTGTCCAAAAGATTATTGGGAAGAAATTGTAGTTGACAGAGATGGAAATTTTGGCAGTAAATCAGTTATTTATTTTCATTGCGATCTTTGCGGCGAGGACTATAAAATAGTCAGTTTTGATACAGAAAAAATACTTTATCTAAAACAAAATAAAAAAATGAATAATGAACGAAAAATCAGCAGAGGCAAAATCAGCAGAGGAAATAATAAGCAAATGTATTAATGGATATAAATTTTCCCTTGAAGAAGCAAAGGAATTGTTAAATTTTGACCTGAGCACACTTGGCCTGATTGCAGATCAGATAAGGAATAAATTTTGCGGCAATACCGTAACATTTGTCTGTGACACAACCATAAACTACACAAATATTTGTGCAAGCAAATGTAAATTTTGTGCATTTTACAGAAGCAAATCCGCAGGCGATGCGTATGTATTAACCATTGATGAAATTCTGCAAAAAACTGAAAAAGCGGAAAATTTGGGAGCGACACAAGTTCTGCTTCAGGGTGGATTAAACAATGACATTCCGTTAAGTTATTACGAGACGATTATTAAAGCAGTCAGGGATAAATTTCCCGGTGTTCAGAGACATTTTTTCTCTGCTGCTGAAATTTACTTTATCGCAGAAAACAACAACATGGCTGTTGAGGATGTAATGGAAAGATTCAGGGATGATGGATTGCAAAGTTTTGGAGGAGGAGGTGCTGAAATTCTGGTTGATGATGTCCGAAAAAAAATTTCTCCTTATAAAATTTCTGCCGGACAATGGAGAGAGGTTATTACAAAGGCACATAAAACCGGAATTAAAACATCTGCAACTATGGTTTATGGATTTGGTGAGAGTAAAGAAGATCGTTTGAGACATTTGTTGTTTTTAAGGGATATTCAGGAAGAAACGGATGGCTTTACCGCATTCATTCCGTGGAGTTTTCAGCCGCAGAATACTGCCCTGAATGTATCAGATTTATTATCTCAAGGAAAATTTTTGGCTGGCGGATGCGATTACCTTGAAATAATTGCATTATCAAGAATTATATTTAATAAATTTTTACGGAACATTCAGGCATCCTGGCTGACCGAGGGTGAAAAACTTGCACAGATTGCTTTATTTTACGGTGCAAACGATTTCAGCGGAACAATAATTGAGGAAAATGTTGTTCAGGATGCAGGAATAAAATTTAGCGGAAAAACAAGGGAAGAAATGGTAAATTTAATAAAACAGACCGGAAGGATTCCTGCACAAAGGAATACATTCTACAATGTTATGAAAATTTACCTGTAATCGTATGGTATTTTTCAATAAATTTATCAAAATATTCAATTCATGTTTGATACATGTTTAATGGCGATTTCCGTTTTTGGATATTTTGTTGCAAACAAAATTTTTAGTAATATTTAGTAATAATTAAATTTATATGGAAAATTTTGAAAACTTTGTCAAAATTAAATCATATATCTTAAAATTTCCAAAATATTAATTAATATCATCAGTAAAATTTAAAATGGAACTTCCGTGGACAGAAAAATATAGGCCAAAATTTTTAAAGGATGTTATTGGCCAGGAAAAAATCACCGAAAGAATGACTGCATACATTAAAGATAAAAATATACCTCATTTGCTTTTTGCGGGTCCCGCGGGAACAGGAAAGACAACAACTGCATTATGTTTGGCAAGAGAGTTTTTCGGGGAAAATTTTAAGGATGGATTTTTGGAACTGAATGCGAGCGACGAGCGGGGAATAGATGTTGTAAGGGGAAAAATCAAGGAATTTGCGAGAACGATGCCAATAATTATGGACTTTAAGCTCATATTTTTGGATGAAGCAGACGCACTGACTAACGATGCACAGCAGGCGATGAGAAGAACAATGGAACAATACACAAAAACATGTAGATTCATATTGTCATGCAATTATTCTTCAAAGATTATGGACCCTATCCAGAGCAGATGTGCTGTTTTCAGGTTTAGAAAAATCCAGCGGACAGCAATAAAAGAGTATCTTAAAAAAATTTTAAATATTGAACAGGTGAAATTTACAGACGACGGAATTAATGCAATTGTCGAAATATCCGAAGGTGATGTCCGAAAATCAATAAATATTCTCCAGTCGGCATCTGTGATTGGAGAGGTTAATGAAGAAAATGTATTCAATATTGCGTCTTATGCAAAGCCGGAGCAGATAAGGTGGATTTTAAAACTGGCAATTGACGGGAAATTTTTAGATTCGCGGAACATGCTTGACAATATTATGCTTAATTATGGAATTGCCGGAGAAGATGTGTTAATTCAGATGAGCAGGGAAATTTTTTATGTTGAAGAAATAGATGATAAAACAAAGATGAAGGTTGTTGATGCGATTGGGGAATGTAATTTCCGGCTGGTTGAAGGTGCAAATGAAAGAATACAGATCGCGGCATTGCTCGCAAAGATTGCGATCTTAAAGTATTAATTCCGTATATAAAAAAATTTAAAAAAATTTAAAAAATTTATATAATTGAAATGCGTTGTATTGACAAACGGGACATAAAAATAGTATCTAAATTTTTAGGAGAAGCACTTGTAATTATAGGAATCAGTATATTCATTTTGGGGTTCTTCGCCTTTATTTCAGATTACTCCAATTATGAGAATATTTCCTATATTTTGCCGGGCGGACTGATGGCTGCATTTGCAGGATTTTTTTATAAATTTGGAATTGATGGTCGTATGGAAACACGGCACGCTCTTGTGCTTTCTGCTGTTGCATGGATGCTTATTCCTTTATTTTGTTCAATACCTTTCTATATTGCTTCAACTTCGGTTGACCCATTAATAAAATTTGTTGATGCGTATTTTGAAGCGATGTCTGCTTTTACAGGAGCCGGCTTAACTATGATTCAAAATTTAGATGCACACTCTCCGACATTTTTATTTTTCAGAAGCGGACTTGCATGGATTGGAGGCGTAGGAATAATTATGCTCTTCCTTTTGATTTTAAGACCTTCTCCAACAATAGCAAAATTATATTCTGCCGAAGCAAGAACCGAAAGAATAAAAACAACAATGAAGGGAACTGTAAAAGAGATATGGAAAATTTATATTCTATTTACTATAATCGGAGTTACTGCTTTGCTGTTATTAGGTGTAAATTTTATTGACTCTATTGCTCATATTATGACGGCAATCGGAACGCAGGGATTTTCAACCCATGATGATAGCATTGGCTTTTATTACGATAATGTTCCTGCGCAGGTTGTTTTAATGCTCTTTATGATACTTGGAGCAATATCATTTTATATTCATTTCAATATTTTAGACAGGAAATTTGCCGTTGTTTTAAGAAATTTAGAGTTAAAAATTTTTTTACTGCTCATCGTTATTGGAAGCATCGTTATTTGTGTAAATTTATTATTTTTACAGCACTATGCAGCAGATGATGCAGTAAAACAATCAACATTCAATGTGATTTCCGCCGTAACAACAACAGGATTCTGTAATGCAGACATAGGAAGTTTTGACAATGCGAGTAAATTTATTCTTATTGTACTAATGATAATCGGGGGATGCAGCATATCAACGGCCGGGGGATTAAAAGTCCTTAAAATTTTAATCCTTGCAGAGAATGCGTGGATGAGAATAAAAAAGGTCTTACTTCCGGAAAGCGCTGTTGTTAAGGTTCGATTAGGAGGTATTCCATTGACCGACGAGGAAATTTCTTACATAACATTTCTTGTTTTTCTGTTTTTTATAATTTATGGCTTCGGAGTTCTAATATTCCTTTACCTGGGATTTGGGCCTATGGATGCATTGTTTGTATCTGCAACAGCAATAAGTGATAACGGACTAAATACACTGGGCGGAACAGCGTGGTTTGATATGAGCATAATCGGAAAAATTACTCTTGTTTTTTTAATGTATGCCGGAAGGCTGGAAATTTTACCGGTGCTTGCATTAATTTTTGGAATAGTTAAAAGAATAAAGTGAAAAATAATGACAAACAAGGAGGTTAACAAATCTGGCATAAATTATCAATTACAAAATCAAATATGGCGAGGTAAAATCCAGTTATCTAAACAAATACAATTATCTATTGTCTCTTATATTTTTACTCTCACTTCACAAACAACTGGCAGACGCGATCCTAAATATTCATTCTACTACTGTCATTTTCAATGTCCGCCGACAATCGGCGCATGCCATCCCCAAATCAGTGCTCCTATAATTATAAAAGTCAAAACAATTGCTGAAAAGACCAGGGCAATTTTCATATCTATGGGGCTGAATATTTCAGGCATTTTAGATTATTTAATAATATGTTTTTGATTTTTTTAATTTTTTTTGTTTGATTTTTTGTTTTGTTTTATTTTAGCACGATGCTAAATCTTTAAACAAACAGCTAGCAGCACACTTATCTATCGCAAACTGTTCAAAGAAATTACACGATGCAAAAATTGCTATCATTGCCATAAATCCAATTAGCACAATTGCTATCAACAAAGTCACGATTTTATCCCTTTTGCTTAGATGCACTGACATTTTAAATTTATTAAATTTATTTTATATAATTAATTTTTTATTATAAATTAATTTTTATTATAACTTTAAATGTTTAAATAAATTAAAAATACGAAAATAAATATTTTTAATTAGTGTCCATCCATAAACTCGTAATTTTACTGAAAATCTATAAGATTTTCAATCTTTAAAAATCTATAAGATTTTTAAATTGTCAAAAACATAATAATTTACCTTGAAAAAGTTAAAATTTTTCAAAATTTTATACTTTGTGGATGGACACTAATTAATTAATTTTATTATAAATTAATTAATTTTTATTATAACTTTAACCTGACTTTGAAAGATATTCAATTTTCA
>MNZY01000226.1 GCA_001873845.1 Candidatus Altarchaeum sp. CG2_30_32_3053
TGCCCTTTTTCCAACCCCGGCGGTCTTGTGTTACCTCCTTCTCATCGGTTTTTATCCATTTACTAATGCTATCCCTACTCGCCACCAAATAACGAGATATCTTTCTCACACTCCATCCTTTTTCTTTGTGTAACTCTCGTGCCTTTACTCTCTTTTCAATTAGCAACAATTTTTCCATCATAAACCATTAAAATAATTAAAATTTTAATTAAATTAATGGCCTACTTCTATTTGCTACTCAACCACTATGCAAAAAGTTTGATAACTATGCAAAAAGTGCAAATTTAAAATTTACTGTAATTAAATTAAATGTCCCCAATTCATTTGGCACTCAATCAATCCTCCCAACCCTCTTCACATTCACGCCCTATTCGCACATTCCAAGGCTTTCATCGGTCATTTTTATTGAATCATCCCTTGAAAATAGTAATTTATCATAGCATAATGCTCTTATAGCATCAATTGTATCGGGAATTACAATCGCCTCCTGATGAACTGCTGTCTGAAGTTTTAAATGAATCCACTTATCTCCATACACAGTTGTCCTTTTTATAAATGCAAAAGAATTTAATCCAGTAGTAACTGCAAACATATCGCCGCAATTCGGGAAAATTTTATCTTTCATATAAAGCATTCTTTCCTTTCTCCTTACAAACTCCCTCAGCCGTGATGTGTGTATTACGCTTTCATCAAGGGCAATACGATTCTTTAATATTGAATTTTTACAGATTTCAATAAATTTTTCTTTTGTGGGGCAATTTTCTTCACCGTAAGGAGCAGATACTGGAAATGTAAGGGTTATGTCATGAGCATGCATTTGGTCGGTTGTTACCTTTATTGTACTTGTCAAGATTTGTTTGTCAAGTAAATTTTTAAAATTTTTGTAATTTTTAAATACCTCTTCAACATCGGGCCCGTGATGTGAAGGCAAATGTTCTCCGAGATAAATATCATTAAGTATGTTCTTACTCTCTTCTCCTGGGTCGGTTGAACGCCTGACAATTACAACATAGACTCTGTTTATTACATAATTTTCAAGAAACGCATACAAAATTCTTGAAAGTGCGGTTGTATTGCATGAAACCTGCCTGATGTATGGCTCATCACTTTTTCCAACCTCTGTCGCTTCATCATAATTTACTGCTGCATTAAATGAAATTTTTCCTATATCTGATTTCTCGCCGCCCTGAAAGATAACCTTAATCTTCCTGCCTGATTGTTCATTATGTGGGATGTAGAACTCTTTTTTGTTGTATTCCGGAACACTCATCTTGTTTATAGTTCCTGCTGATGTATCAACAATAACCTCACTTTCATCAGTCAAATCCGCAATAGTTCCAGGAACCAGTTCGTTGACATCACCGTAAATTTTTTCCTTATCTTTAACTTTGTTAAAATAATTTCTGAATTCCTCAAGTGATTTGTTTAATCCATCCTTTCCGATTCTTGATGAAACATAAATAGGAATTCCCAATTTCCACAGCATTGCAGTTGTATTGTATACATCGTTAGGGGTTGTTTTAGAAACACCGCAAATTTTTATATCTTTTTGTCTTGCTCCATAAGCGATAACTCTGTGTCCGATAGTTCCGGTCCCTATAACTCCCACCTTTATTTTTGACATTTTAAAAAATTTTATTGAAATTTAATTATAGTGAAAATTTCAACTTTTGATTATTTAATTTAAATATATTACCAATTAATAAATAAGTATTTAAACCAAAAATGGTAAGAAAACCAAAAGTAGTCAAACATATCGACTACGATACTTTAAAGGATTTATATCTGAAAGAAAAGGATGCACGGGTAAAGGAAAGATTATTAGCAATGCTTGAACTGTACGATGGAAAAAGTCTAAGCGACACAGGAAAAATTGTTAAGCGCAGTAAACCAACTATAGAAAGGTGGCTACAACAATGGAACAAGGA
>MNZY01000220.1 GCA_001873845.1 Candidatus Altarchaeum sp. CG2_30_32_3053
CAAAAATATTTTTATTGAAATTTTTATTTAATCTTCAAAATTCAATTGATAATTTACAAAAATATAAATGGCCTACTTTTATATGGCACACAACCAATCAACTGAAATTGAAGGTCAAAAAAAACAAATATATAATTATCCCAATTTTAGTTATCCCAATTTTAGTGGGTCAGCACCAAAATTTATTTATTTTGTTTAACCTGCATTACATTTTAAATATCCTGTTCCCCTCGTATGCCTCTTTTCTTTGTTCCGCTTCTAATATTTCCTTTTCCTGCTTCATTATTTCCTTTTCCTGCTTCATTCTTTCTTCGTTATGTTTTGCCTCATTTATCAACTGAATTAAAATTTTCTCCTTTAAATCGGAAATTATTGACATAAGATTTACTGCTGCATCATACGCATTGGTTCTGTTGCTGAAATAATTATGAATTTCCTGGTCAGCAATATTCTTTGTAGACATATAGTGATAATGATCGCTTGTAAGCAAATATCTCCATATTTTTTTAAATTTTATCTTTGCCGCTTCATCTGAAATTTTCTCAATTAAATAAGCAATGCGCTGAACCTCTGAAAAGCACAGCTGCTGATTATGATTTCCAAGCCATGCGCTGTGATCCCGTTCGGTGTCTGCCCATGAAATCGTTTTATCCCACGGAACATCAATTAAATTACCTTCTCCCACATCTGTGTTTTTATATCTTTCAATTGCCTCATAGGGAGTTAAAAAATCCAGATTTTCATGTTTCAAAATTTCATCAGGCAAAAATTTCAGAAATTCAAATATACCTGTTTCTGCCCACCGGTGCTCGCCGAATGTCTCATAGTCCATATATAAATTTATAACATCTCCCTGACAACCGGAAAGCCATTTTGCATATTTGTCAGCTGTCAAAGGAAATTCGTTCCAGCTCCTCCATGAAAATCTGAAGGCAATATCGTCGCTTAGTTTATAATTCTTTAGTAATACAACAAGGTTTGATTTGTCTGATTTCTCTGACTTTGCACGATAAATAAAATTCGGACTTCGCCCATTCAATATTCTTTCAATGCCTTCGGTAAAAATTCCCTTATAGCCCAAATTTTCAACCTCTTTTGCGATTTCGTTATTGTAAAGCAGTTCGGTATTTCTGAACACCTTCGGGGAAAAATTTAAAATTTCCTTCATGGCCTTTCTGTGTTCTATTACTTCTTCTCTAAACTCGCTTTTATCGGCAAAAAGTCCTGCCAAACTGTGATAATATGTTTCATCAAGAAATTCAACACAACCGCTTTCTGCCATCTGTTTAAATGTATCAATCAATACGGGTTCATATTTTTCACATTGTTCAAGCCATGTTCCGGTTATTGAAAACGCAATTTTAAATTTTTTATTCTGATTCTTAAATTTATCTGCCAAACCAAGCAAAATTTTATTTGTTGGCCAGTAACACTTCTTTGCTACCTTTTCAAAAATCTTCCTGTTTTCATCGTCGTCGTAATAAAATTTCTCCATATTTTCAACTTTTTCATTCCGGACGCTGTCAGGCCAAAACCATTTTAACCGTCTCGGCTGATGAACTTCAAAACAAAACACAATTGATGCCATTTTAAATTTTTATGAAATTATTTTTAATTAAGTATAAATCTAATTTTATTTACTTTATAAATTTATATTTTTTTAATATGTTCGTTATAAAATTTGGCGGAAGTTTAAGCAAAAATCCAAAGGCAATAAGGAAAATCTTTGAAATTCTGGAAGAAATAT
>MNZY01000037.1 GCA_001873845.1 Candidatus Altarchaeum sp. CG2_30_32_3053
TGTAGGCCCTTCCGATGATATTTTTTGTTTTAAATTTATTATATTTTTTTTTTAAATTTATTAAATTTATTAAATTTATATTTGTATTTTAAATTTATTTATGAAAAATTTAATATAAAAGAGGTGGCTCATCAGTCTAAGTACAGCGGTAGCTTTTAAAAAAGCTCCATAAAATTTATATAGATGTAGCCACCACTTATACACAGATTATTACACAAGAATACGATCTACTTTGTAGGTAAGTTATTATAGCAGTCTAATTAATAATTCACAAGAATAAAAGTGGCCTACTTTCATATGCTACATAACCAATAGGTATTAACAATGAGCGATATAATAAACGACAAAATAAATTTCATAATCAATGAATTCACCAGTGTTGAATATACATGGTTTAATACAATTATGTTTGGAATAATATTGGTTATAGCATTATTCTTTGTTATAAAACTGATGAAGAAATTGAAAATTGAGATAGATAAAAATTTTGTTCTTGCTTTGATTCCATTCATCCTTTTTGGTTCCACGATGAGGGCACTGGCAGACGCAGAAATTTATCCTCACAGACCGGACGTACTGGCATTTTTATTCATTGCCCCGGGAATATATTTTACAATATTCCTGATTGCAGTTGCATCGCTGTTTATCGGGCTTTATATTTTTAAGAAAAAGTATTATAAATTTATGCTCGTTGCGGGATGTCTTTTGTTCGGATTAAATTTAGTCCTGATTGCGGTGTTTTTGTATTCTCATTCTGCGACTGCAAATTTTGGCGCGTTTATTGTTTTTTTGATTTTTGCTATGTGGGCAATTATTATTTATGCAATTATAAAATTAAATCCTAAATTTTCAATTATAGGGGGCGTTCTTGTTATCTTAGATACGATTTTGATTGCGGTGTTTTTGTATTCTCATTTTTTTCCAAATACAATCCTTGACTTGTTTGTTATTTTTTTAATCTTTTCTATCCCTTTAATTGTTGCTTATGTAATTATGAAAATGAATTCTAAATTTCCAGATTTTTTAAAATACGAAAAGAATTACATCATCGTATTGGCGCACTTTTTTGACACTTCAACAACTTATGTAGGAATCGCTTTCTTTAGTTACTTTGAAAAGCATGTGCTTCCGTCTGCGGCGATTGAAATTTTTTCACCTGCAATTATGTTTGTGTTAAAATTTATTGTAATTCCCGCCCTTTATTTTATAGACAAGATAGATGACAAAACAACGAGAAGGATGATTAAAATAGTAATATTTATATTAGGAATTTCTCCAGCAATAAGAAATTTTACGCGAATTTTGTTAGGTGTTTAGTTTTTGATTTATACTTCACAACTTCACAAATTGAGCATTTTCAATTTCTGAAATCATCTCATTATACTAAAAATCTGCAAGATTTTTAAAATTATCAGGAGATTTTAAAATCTTTGAAAATATGCTATAAAAAATCGCAGTTTTCGCGGTCGTTGACTATAACCATTTCTCCCGCTGTAAACAATTGCTTAAATTATATTATTTATAATGCGACATGACATCAAAATCATATTTTTAATAATATGATTTGATAATATTTTTTAGGAAATTTAGATACATTTAAAATTTATTTTTAAAAACAAAATCAAAATTTATAATATTAAACTTTATTAAAATGAAAATTTTTTTAGATACGGCAAATATTGAGCAGATAAAACATAGTTGCGAATTAGGTATTGTTGATGGAGTAACCACAAATCCGACACTTGTTGCAAAGGAAAAGGGAAAATTTAAGGACTTGAGCGGGTTGATAGGAACAATTTGCGACATAGTTAAAGGTCCTGTGAGTGTGGAAGCAATAAGCGAAAATGCAGATGATATCATCAGCGAGGCAGAAAAATTTGCAGAAATTTCCAAATATGTTGTGATTAAAGTGCCAATGACAAGGGATGGCTTAAAAGCAGTAAAAATTTTAAGCAGGAATAAGATTAAGACAAACATGACTCTGATATTTTCTGCAAATCAGGCATTGCTCGCTGCAAAGGCAGGTGCAAATTATGCCAGCCCGTTTATAGGGAGATTGGATGATATAAGTCATGAAGGAATGCAGATAATTGTAGATATACGGGAAATTTTTTCAAATTACGCTTTTAATACGGAGGTTATAGTTGCAAGTATCAGGCATCCTTTACATGTGCTGGAAGCAGCAAAGATCGGGGCAGATATTGCAACAATTCCTTTTGATGTGTTAGATAAGATGCTTAAACATCCTTTAACTGACATTGGAATAGAGAAATTTAAGGCGGACTTTGAGAAGGTTAAAGGAGAGTATAAAATATAAATTTTTTTTCTCAATCACATACCCCGAACATAACACAAATATTAAGAAGGGTGCTTATAAATGAGAAATATAATTATAGATGAACTGGCGAAAAACAGAAATATATTCATTGTTAAAGAATTGCCGCGTACTTTCAATATTCAAAAAAATGTCTTATGGGCAACTCTGTCCAGGTTAGAAAAACGCGGATGGATTAAACGTATTGAAAAAGGCAAGTATATGATTATTCCTCCTGGTGCAGAAAAAGGAAAATATACTCTGAATGAATTTGTAATTGGCGCATTACTGGTAAATCCCTGCTGTATATCTTATTGGTGCGGCCTTTATTATTACGGGTTGTTGGAACTACTAATAACAATATTAGAAATATTAGTAAAAAAAAAACAAATATATAATTATCCCAATTTAAAGGGATGAGCATCAATTAAAATGGAAGAAAACTGGTTAAATAAAGTTTACTATAAGGACGCAAGGAATATGTCAGAAATTCCCGATAATTCCACTCATCTGATTGTAACTTCTCCACCATATTTTAACATTAAAGATTATTCAAAAGACGGATATCAAAATAAGAAACTTTCTGAAAAGAATGACTCACAAATTGGAGATATTGAAAATTATGAAAAATATATTCAGGAACTATTAAGTGTCTGGAAAGAATGTGAAAGGGTTCTTGTTCCTAACGGTAAAATAATAATCAATGTTCCTTTGATGCCTATGGCAAAAAGTGCGATGACTACACACTATAACCGGCATATATTTGATATCAATGCAGACATACAACATTCTATTTTGAGAGGAACAAATTTATTTTTATATGATCTCTATATCTGGAACAGAACAAATCCATCTAAAGCATTGATGTTTGGGAGTTATCCATATCCGCGAAATTTTTATGCTCAAAATACTATAGAGTTTATAACTATTTATGTCAAAGATGGAAAATCATTAAATAATCTGCCTGAAGAAATAAAAGAAAAAAGCAAGTTAACCGAAAAAGAGTGGGTTGAATTCACAAAACAAATATGGAATATTCCT
This sequence comes from Candidatus Altarchaeum sp. CG2_30_32_3053, assembly GCA_001873845.1. Classification (GTDB taxonomy): domain Archaea; phylum Altiarchaeota; class Altiarchaeia; order Altiarchaeales; family Altiarchaeaceae; genus Altiarchaeum; species Altiarchaeum hamiconexum. Next base: position 3,356 of record MNZY01000037.1, read on the forward strand.
ATTCCTGATAAAGGAGATTCCGCTTTTGGAGAACACCCCACAATTATGCCCGAAGAAATTGTTTATAGATGTGTTCGCCTTTTTAGTTATGTTGGAGATATTGTTCTTGATCCTTTTGCCGGGTCAGGGACGACTTTAAAAGTGGCAAAAGAGTTAGAAAGAAATTATGTAGAGTATGAAATAATGAGGCCTTATAAAAAAGTCATAGATAAAAAAGTATCGCAGGAAAAATTAAATTTCCGTTAATATGTTAAAAGAAAATAAAATATATCGTATGGATTGTTTTGAATTTCTGGATAAAATAGATAATAATTCAATAGATCTGGCAGTTATTGACCCGCCGTATAATTTAAAAAAAGCAGATTGGGACACTTTTAATTCCCATAAAGATTTTTTGGACTTTACTTTTAAATGGATTGATAAATTGATTCCTAAATTAAAAAAAACAGGAAGCTTGTATATTTTTAATACTCCTTTTAACTCTGCCCATATTTTACAACACCTTATTGATAAACGTTTAGTATTTCAAAATTGGATAGTGTGGGATAAGCGAGATGGACTTGCATCTGCTAAAAGAAAATATGTTAATGGGCAAGAGACTATTTTATTTTTTACCAAAAGCAGAGATTATACATTTAATTTTGAAAGTATTAGAATTCCCTATGATTCTGAAAATAGAATCGCGCATGCAAAAGTAAAAGGAATTTTAAAAAGAGGTAAACGTTGGTTTCCAAATCCTAAAGGTAAATTATGTGGTGAAATATGGCACTTTTCAAGTGAAAGACATAAAAATAAAATCAATGGAAAAACGCCAAAAATGCCGCATTTAACCCCAAAACCGTTGGATATGATTGAAAGGATAGTAAAAGCAAGTAGCAATAAGAATGATTTTGTTTTAGATTGTTTTATAGGAATTGGTACCACTGCTGTGGCATGTAAAAATTTACATAGGAATTTCATTGGTTGTGATAATAGCTCAGAGTATGTTGCGATTGCTAATGAAAGATTAAAAAATAGAAATATCTTTAAACAAGATTAATATTTATACAAATGGCCGAAAACAAATTTTTAACTTACATCCAAAATAGAATTTTAGAAGAAGATTATAGAGGAGTACATATCTCTTAACATAATAGGTTGCCTTTTGACAAAGTTTTGAAAATATTAATAACTATAAACAACATAGCAGGTAACAACAGATTTAAAATTCATGTTGGCGATTGGAAAGGAATAACGCAAGAAAACTGCGATACCTATTACAAAATTGTAGCGGATCTAAAAAAACGTTTAAAACAGGGAACAGTTAATTCATTGAAAAAGAATATTTTTCCGGATTTGGATGTTATGGGATTTTTACGTAGATATAACATGAGGGCTGATCGGACATTAAAATATCGGCGCGGGTATATTCAATTTGTGGAATTAACTGATCTTGCTAAAAAATTTATAAATGAATCAAAACTAAGAAAACAATATAAAATATATGTTGAAGCAGTAGAACGACTTCTGGAGCCAATTTTAGACGAACTATTTTTCTTGCTTTATAAAAAATTTGAATCCATAAATGTTTATGAATACATGATGGTAGTTTCTGATAAAAAGTTAAAAACAGAAAGCAAAATAGAACTTATAAAAGCATATAGGCGATTAAAGAAAATACAACAAATTCAAATTAAACAGGATATTCTAAAAAAGTTTAATGAAATCAACAAAGAAGCACAAAATAAGAATGAAAAGAGGGATTTTATGAATTGGTATAATGAATCACTGCAAATATTTAGCTTATTGAATCAAACAATATATTTTAAAACCTTTGGAAAGACAACTTTAATGTTAGAGCTTTCACAAGAAGCATTTGAAACTCTTGCTAAAAGAAGTCAAATACAGAAAGATAAATATTTTGAGTGGCATGACATTCAAAAAAATGAAGAATATCAGCTCCATCACATTTATCCAATATCATACTTCACTACTAAAAAAGAATTATTACTAATAGATGATTATAGAAATTTGATATATATTAAAAATACAAAACATGTAAAAATTCCTCATGATAATAACCTATTTGTCAAACTTGCTTATAGAAATGACAAAATACTATTAGTTAATCCCATAAACACTCTTGATTATATGGACATTACAAATGATATTCTAATAAATATAAATAATTTGTCAGTGATAATTGATTATAATAAAAAACTTCTTTTAAATGTTAGGTAATAAATATTTAAATAATATTTTTCTATTTTCCTCTATAAATCATAAAACATTGTTTGTAATAGCAATAATAATGTTATACAATTTTGATATTTCCAAATACATTTGCTGTCTTTGGCTCCTCTTTACAGAATTGAAAAATTTATTTGCTTAAAAATATAATTTTTAAGTAGATTTTTAAAATTTAAATTACTTCCTAATTATCCCAATTTAAAGGGATGAGCACCATTAAATATATTTAAAATTTTTTTAGCAACACCAATAGCATCCCTTCCAAAAACCCTTATCATTGCTTCCTTTCCAAACCCCCCTCTGTCATAAATGAGCTCTGCTTTTGGATTTTTAATTAATGCATTTTCAATTCCAAATTCCATCGTTTTTCCTTCCCGCAATTTATTTTCTTTTGGTTCATCGTTTCTGTCAAAGTCCGAAATTTCAAAATCCATATTTTTAAATTTTTCCAAATTTTTTCTGCTAAATTTCACATTTATTGCTGCTCCGTAGTGGTTTTCAGAACATTTTATATATGCAAATAATGCCCTTGCCAAATGCTTGTTCAATCCAAATCTAACATCTCCTATTGCTTTTAGTTTTTTATCAGGTTCGTCATAAAAAATCCTTCCTGAAAATTCCGCAATGTCAGATATATCGCCGGAAAAATTTGTTATCTGTGCAATATTTATTCCAACTTCGGGACAAAGTGATTTTAAATTACATTCATCTGGACATTCGTTTAAAATTTTTAATGCCTGTATTATATTTTCCTTAACAACACATCTTTCTGTCTCAAAAAAAGGATTTAAAATTGCCATATTTAAATTTTGATTTTTTATTGAGTGTTTTATTGATTCATAAGTGAATGCATTTGCCTTTTTTATTGCCTCAAAAATTTCATATCCCTGTGCCAGATGGCAGGCAATTGCAGAGGAAAATGTGCATCCTGAACCGTGCGTTTTTATTAGAATTTTGTCAGATTTTAAAATTTCAAATTTGTTGTTGTAAAATATTAGATCCTCTCCTTCATCCTTAATGACACAATTTCCCATAATTTCCGCTGCCTTTTTCTTATCATCAATGTTTTTGATTTCAGTTCCGCTCAAAATTTCTGCTTCTTTTAAATTTGGAGTTATTATTTTTGAAATTTTTGCGATGTTCATAAGGGAGGCAATAAAATCATCATCATAAAATTTAAAGCCGGTTGTTGAAATCAAAACAGTATCCAAAACAGTGGAACAACCATATTCTTTCATTTTTTTATAAACCACCTTACAAATTTCTGCGTTCCCGAGTAATCCGATTTTCACTTCATCAGGCTTTAATTCCATTGCTGCATCTATTTGTTGTTCAATAAATTTTGCATCTAAAAATTTTATACCATAAATTTTCGAGGTATTTTGGGCTGTAACTGCTGTTATTACACATGTTCCGTAAATTCCAAGTGCATTAAATACCTTTAAGTCCTGCTGAATTCCTGCACCGCTTATGCTGTCGCTTCCTGCAATTGTAAGACAGATCTTCATTTTTTATTTTTTTATGTTGATTTTAAATTTATTTATTAAATTTATTATAGTCAATTTACTAACTTTTGATAATATTATTTTCGTTTAAAAATTTTTCTCTATAAATTTTCGAGGTATTTTGGGCTGTAACTGCTGTTATTACACATGTTCCGTAAATTCCAAGTGCATTAAATACCTTTAAGTCCTGCTGAATTCCTGCACCGCTTATGCTGTCGCTTCCTGCAATTGTAAGACAGATCTTCATTTTTTATTTTTTTATGTTGATTTTAAATTTATTTATTAAATTTATTATAGTCAATTTACTAACTTTTGATAATATTATTTTCGTTTAAAAATTTTTCTCTCCAGCTTTTTGTATAGCTAAATTTTCGTTCTTCAAGCAACTTCAAAAATTCTTCTTGTGAGTGTTCAACAGCATTGTCAAAATTTAAATATTTGGCAAGTTTTGCTTTTAAATCTTTATTTGCATACTCTATCGAATTCAAATCGGG
>MNZY01000204.1 GCA_001873845.1 Candidatus Altarchaeum sp. CG2_30_32_3053
AAATTCTCCGCGAATTTGAAAATAACCTCACTTCGTTCGGATATTTCAAAAACTTCGTTTTTGAAATTACGGATAAATTTTTGATTTTTATGCTCACTTCGTTCCACTCACTTTGTTCGTGTCTTTTAAAATTTCATAAATTTTAAAATTATATTTTTTTGAAATTTTCAGAGGTAAATTTCCTACCTCCTGAGTAGTTAGTATAAATTTATGTTCCCCTTTATTTGACACTCAACTACTAATTATTAAAAAACCTCATACTTTGTATACTGTAAAAATGATACTTTCAGATGATATAGGCAGTTTTCCCCTGCCAGGCAGAATAAGCAGAGATGAAATTTCATCCATCGCAGAAAAAATAGCATGCAAAGAAATTTCAGAGAAAGATGAACAATATAAAAAATTTTCCAATGTAGTTCAGGACGCAATGCTTAAAAAGGTATTCGCAAATACAGATGTTCCGACTTACCCACAATTCAGAGATATGATTGCTTCTTTTTACAGTTTAATGGACAAATTTCAGACGGATGAGCCGTTTGTTATAGATGATGACTATGCAATTATTCCCGAATTGATTGTGTTGAGCAGCGATGAATTTAAGGAAAAATTAGAAAATTTCGGTATTGAAGGCATAAATTTAAGGGTGTGCATTACGGGTCCCGTGGATTTGTATCTTAACAAAATCGGATTTCAGATTGACGGCGAAATACTTGCCAATTTTGCAAAAAGCGTGGGAAAATTTGTAAAGAATGCAATTATTGACAAAAAATTTGTAAAGACAAAAGTTATAGCAATTGACGAGCCAAGTGCCGGATTAAATCCGAATATGATAGCAAACGATGATGACCTGATTAACGGCTGGAATATAGCAATTGGTGCCGCAAAGAAAAATAACATTGATGCACAAATACATTTACATTCAATAAACAGGGCTGATACGGTTCTCAAGTCAGATATTGATGTTATTGATGCGGATGTTGAAAATTTAAAGGATAAATATTCCCTTCAGAAAAAGGACCTGGAAAGATATGATAAATTTATCCGTGCGGGAATATCGAAAAGCAATGTTTTTGATATTGTTGAGGATTACAAAAAAATTTACAACATTGACCCGTGGCAGACAAGGGAGTATGATAAAATTTTTGAGGTTGAAACAGAAAAAGTAATTAGCGGGCGATTGAATAAATCTTATGAAATTTATGGAGAGAAAATTAAATATGCGGGTCCCACATGCGGATTGGGTTCGTGGCCGACACAGGAATCAGCATCAAAATTATTAAGATACAGTTCTAATGCGGTTCATCGTGATGAGTTTTAATGGTGCCAAATCAGACACTTCAAATAAATTTGATTCAAACAGGCTTGAAAAAGCATTAAAATTTATGTTATTTGTTGTTAAAAAATTTCGTATATACACCTTCAACATCTTTTGGATCATATCCTGAGTTTCCCACCACAGCGTAAAAGTTTGGGCGTAATTTTTAAATCCCAAAGATTTAAAAAGATACGAACGAAGTGAGCGTATTTTTGTTTTTAAGCATAATTAATTTTGTAAATTTTTAAAATTACTCGTCCATTTTTTGATGGTGGGAAAGAAGGGATTTATTGAAATTTTTATTTAATCTTCAAAATTCAATTGATAATTTACAAAAATATAAGTGGCCTACTTTTATATGGCACACAACCCCATATACTTGCTACTATATATCCGCTGTTAAATCTCCATTCCT
>MNZY01000044.1 GCA_001873845.1 Candidatus Altarchaeum sp. CG2_30_32_3053
TATATTAAATTTTTCATAAATAAATTTAAAATACAAATATAAATTTAAAACAAAAAATTTTAAGTTATAAATTTTATAATCAAAAATATTATTTATTGAAATTTTTATTTAATCTTCAAAATTCAATTGATAATTTACAAAAATATAAGTGGCCTACTTTCATATGGCACACAACCCTCATGTATAAGCATCTGTGTATCTTTATACTATGAGAGTACAAGTGTCTTTTCAAAATAAATAGACATCTGCTTCTTCGTCTTTTTCAATCACCTTTTTATCTGTTGGAACCTCAATGAAACCATCCGCGCTGCTCATACTCGTTATTGCTCCCGATGTTTTATAAACCGCTTTTGCACAACCATTTTCCAGCTTTACGGTAACAAATAAGTGCCTGTCTGATTTTGAGTTCAGTTTTTCGGACATTTTTGCCTTTACTTTTTTTCTTTCAAAAGGAAGATGCGCCATTTTTCGCAATGCCGGAAGTAAAAATACATAAGCATTCATTAAACAGGCGGCGGGATTTCCGGGCATTCCGAAAACCGGTTTGCCATTCACATTCCCAAACAATGTGGGCTTTCCAGGTTTAATATTAACGCCGTGAAATAAAATTTTTCCGGAACTTTCAATAACATCTGATAATAAGTCCTTTTCACCAGCAGAACTTCCGCCCGAAATTACAACAACATCATACGCCAATGCTTCATTAAGCCGTTTTTTTAAAATTTCCTCTTTGTCTTTTGCAGTTTTATGTCTGACAGGAATACAACCGGCTTTTTTAACAACGCATGCTATTGTCCAGGAATTCACATCATAAATTTTTCCCGGCATTAAATCTTTCCCGGCATCAACAATTTCGTTGCCTGTTCCAAATATTGCCACTTTTGGTATTGAATAGACCTCTGTTTCTTTAATTCCGATTGCGGCCAGCACACCCGTTTTTGCAGGAGTTAAAATTTCCCCTTTTTTTAATACATCCTCATCTTTCTTTATATCTTCTCCTTTCTTCCCGGTATTTTCCCGTAGGGTTACTGGTTTAAAAATTTTAATATTATCACTGTCTCTTTTTGTATATTCTACCATAACAACGGCACTGGCACTGGCAGGCAACATGGAGCCGGTTGTAACATATATGCATTCTCCGCTTTTTATTTTAAAATTTCCATCGTTTCCCGCAAAAATACTTGCGATAAGTCTTAAATTCACAGGATTTTCCGGAGTTGCTTTTAGTGTATCTTCAAATTTAACAGCATATCCATCCATCGTTGCCTTTTCAAAAGAAGGAACATCAATGCCGGCGCTCACATTTGTTGCTAAAACCCGGTCCGTCCATACATTAAATTTAACCATGTCCTTTACTTTCAAAATTTCTGTTTTTTTGACCGGAACAATATTTTCATTTATAATTTTTTGTGCTTTGTCTAATGAAACAGGACTTAACATTTTTAGCTGATACTGGTTGATAATTTAAGATTAAATAAATTAATTTTAACATCAAATAAATCAACAATATTAAAATTTTAAAAATTTTAAAAATTCATTTAATTTTCTGACTTATTGGTTGAAATGTCAGAATATTTAAGCGGAAAGAAAAATTTAAAATACCAGTCATATTGCGATTTAGATAACAACTATGAATGAGGTAAATTTACTTGGTGTCTTTGCTCTGATTGATAATATTGTTATATCTGGGGAATAAACCCAAAAGGTCAGTTTAAATCTGGAAATCCTCTGCCAGAAAATAGAGCGATTTCGCTGCACTCAAATCTCCATATTTCAGCGATGCATTTAAATCATTGTGTAAAAATTTTCCTGCACCTATAATAAGCCGGTTTTTTATTTTGTATTTCTTTTCTGCTTGTTCAATCGCTCTGTTTATCATCTTAATTTGCTCATTTTTAAAATATTTCGCAATTTCCGCTACATCCTCTTTTGAAATTTTACTCTTCCTTTCGGACAGGTCATAAATTTCATCATAAATTTCACCTTCAATCAAATCGCAGCAAACTGTTCTCGCAATTCTTCTCATGCAATCCAATATTCCTTTTCCTTTTCCGTCCGCTGTCTCTGATGTATATTCTTTTTCAGAAATTTCTCCCAACACCCTATACGCATCCCCTGTATTCGCAAAATATTCGGCAGAAAGGCATAAATTTTTACCTTTAAAATTGAGACAATTGCTTATACAGGGTAAATTTGTTCTCAAAATGCCCGTATAAACCAGTTCGCTGTTTTTTAGCCGTTCAAAATCGGTTCTGTGTGCTAAAATTTTTCCGTCTTTTAACGGAATTATATCTGTGGTTGTTGAGCCGATGTCAATAAGTATCCCGCTTTTTTCAAATTTTGAGATATATCTTGCGGTCGCTACAAAATTTGCTGATGCAACGCTGTATGGAAATTTCATCGCGTCATCAATTCCGAGCAAATTTAAATTTTGACTTTTTAAATCATTTGAAAGCACAAAAAATTTTCCGTTTAAAATTTTCCTCAGTGCGTCCAATATAGAGGTTACTCCTTCCTTCCGGTTTTCAAAGCAGTCACAAAGCTCGGCTGTCATCGTAACTGCATATATATCTGCCTTTAAGTCATGCTGTCTCTTTAATTTTTCAATGAAATTTTTAAATTTGTTCTTTTTTTTCCACAGCGTAAAATAATATTGCCTGTATTCAGTTCCGTCAAAAATTTTTATATTTGCACCGCCAATATCCATCGCTATTAAATTTGCCATTATATTTTAAATTTGCCATTATATTTTAAATTTGCCATTATATTTTAAATTTTTATCCCTAATTATTTTATCTCAATTTTTATCCCTAATTATTTTATCTCAATTTTTATCCCAATTATTAATTATTATCTTTATAAATGTAAAATGCCTCTAAATAAAATGGAAATCACAACTTTGATTTCAGTTATAACCGAAAACAGGACGGGCGTTCTTGCAGAAATAGCAGAAGCAATGGGAAGTGCAAATATAAATATAGATGCACTTGCAGGTGAAGGGCTTGGAGAAATAGGAATTATAAGGATTGTTACAAATGACCCTAAAAGGACAGCTGAAATTTTACAAAAGAGAAATTTTAAGATCGTTGAATCAGAGGTCTTTGTAATAAATGTTCCAAACAGGCCGGGACAGTTGAAGAAAATTTCAGATGTTTTGTCTCAAAAACGGCTCAATATTGAGTTTATATACCAGCAGACAAGTGAGGACAAGGGAAGTTCCAAGGTAATAATAAAAGTGAATGAGAATTACAAATCCAAGGCAAGAGATGTGCTGGAAGATGCAAAATTTTGAACTTCAAAAAATTAAAAATGGCGAAAATTTTAATATGTGATGAAATTGATGAGGAAGCAACGGACAAATTAAAAAATTTTGCAGATGTTGAAACCGGAAAGGAAAAACTGAACGATCTGGAAAAATTAGAGAAATATGACTGCCTGATTGTTAGGAGTGCGACAAAAATAACAAAGGATGTTATTGCAAAAGCGAAAAATTTAAAAATTATTGCACGGGCAGGTGCAGGGCTTGACAATGTTGATATGATTGCAGCAAAAGAAAAAGGTATTAAGGTTGTCAATGCTCCGGATTCGTTAACAATATCTGTCTCTGAAATGGTTTTTGGTTCTTTGTTATGCCTGATAAGAAAAATTTCCGATGCTGATAAGTCAATGAAAAAAGGAAAATGGGAAAAGAAGAAATTTAAAGGGAATGAAATTTACGGAAAAAATTTAGGAATCATCGGATTCGGAAAGATTGGAAAAAGGGTGGCGGCGATTGCAAATGCCTTTAATGCAAGAGTTTTTGCTTATGACTCTTTAATCACAGATGAAAAAATTTATGAAAATTTAAATGTAAGACACTGCAAAAGCATAGATGAAATTCTGAAGGAGTGCAACATTATCTCTTTGCATGTTCCTTTGATGAATGAAACAAAAAATTTGATAAATGAAGGTAATATAAAGCTGATAAAAAAAGACGCTGTTATTATAAACACTTCAAGAGGGGGCATAATTAATGAAAAGGCATTAACAGATGTGTTAAAAAATAATGAGATAGCAGGCGCGTGTCTGGATGTTTTTGAGAATGAACCGAATTTAAATCCCGAATTTAAAAATCTGGAAAATGTTGTGCTTACTCCTCATTTGGGAAGCGCAACAGAAGAGGCACAGAAAAGGGCGGGAATGGATGTTGTTGTGCAAATTGAGAAATTTTTTAAGGGATAAATCAGATTTTTCTATATAAACCTCCCCTTGACGAAAGTATGGATTTGTGTTTCATTTTATCTTTTTATACAACAATTTTTTTATACCATGAGTTTCTCACTCCGGCGTAAAAGTTTGGGCGTAATTTTTAAATCCCAAAGATTTGTAAATATCCGAGCAACAGCGAGGTTATTTTCAAATTCGCAGAGAATTTGAAAAGACACGAACGAAGTGAGCGTATTTTCAAAATCAAAAGATTTTGTAAATATCCGAGCAACAGCGAGGTTATTTTCAAATTGTGTGAATTTTAAAATCTCCGAACAGAGCGAGGTTATTTTCAAATTCGCAGAGAATTTGAAAAGACACGAACGAAGTGAGCGTATTTTCAAATTCGCATAGAATTTGAAAAGACACGAACAGAGCGAGCGTATTTTTGTTTTTTAAGCATAATTAATTTTGTAAATTTTTAAAATTACTCGTCCATTTTTTGATGGTGGGAAAGAAGGGTTATACAACAATTTTTTTATACAACAATTTTATTTTATAAATTGGTTTTTTAATAAAAATATAAAAACAAAAATAAAACTGACTTTCCACACATACACTCACTAATCGTTCGTGTATTTCAAAATTTTTGCAATTTTGAAATCGCTCTCAAAAACAATAAAATTTACAAAATTTTTGTCTTTTTCAAATCGCAGAGATTTGAAATACTGAAAATCTGTGAAATTTTAAATCTTATTTTAAATTTCGTTAGAAATTTTAAATCTCCGAACGAAGTGAGGTGAAAATTTTGCGAAAAAACAATCGGAAATTAAAAAATTTGATATGGTGTGCAGAATATAGGTTAAATGTTATATTTAAAATAATTTGGCTCATATTTTTAATGTCGTGAAGTTAGTGTCCAATTTCAAAATTTTTGCCCCCAACAAATCTGAACAAATGTTAATTTTTTTCACTGCTTTATTTTACAGCTTTAAATTTCTCCCGAATTGCCACTTCACAATCTCACCTGCATTTATTCTCGCATTCGGATAAACAACGGTTCCGGGAAGAATTGTAGAATTTATTCCTGTCTTTACATTGTCGCCAATTATTGCCCCAAGCTTAATTCTTCCGCTATTTATTATTTTGTCATCTATCTTAACATCGATTTCTGCTTTATCATGCCGTAAATTTGCGATATTTGTTCCAGCCCCTAAATTGCAGTGTTCTCCGATTATTGAATCGCCGACATAACTTAAATGAGGAACATTTGTATTGCACATAATTATAGAATTTTTAATTTCAACAGCGTTTCCAATATGACAATTATCTCCGATTGATGTGTAAGGCCTTATAAATGTATTCGGGCCGATTTTACAGTTCCTTCCTATACAACATGGGCCGATGATGTAGCTTCCGCTCAAAATTTCTGTGTCCCTGCCAACAATAACATTGTTTTTAATTGTCACCCTTTCATCAACATTTCCGTAAATTCCGCTTTTAATATTTTTAAGTAAAATTTCATTTGCAGTAAGCAAATCCCACGGCTTTCCAACATCCATCCAAAATTCATTGGTCTCAATCACATATCCATAAATTTCCTTGTTTTTTATTAAAATTTTTATCGCGTCTGTGATTTCATATTCCGCTCTTTCGCTTTTTCCCAGATTTTCTATTAAACGAAAAATTTTTGTGTCAAACATATAAATTCCTGCATTTATTAGATTGCTTTTCGGGTTTTTTGGTTTTTCTTCAATCACTACTATCCTGTTATTTTCATCAATTTCAACAACACCGTAATCAGAGGGGTTTTCAACTTTTGTTAAACATAAGGCGTTTTCTGTATTGTTTTCGTCTGTAAAATGGACAAAATTTTTTATTACATTTTCACTGACAACAATATCTCCGTTCATAACAATAAATTTGTTCCTTATTTTCTCCTTTAGGACTGATATAGCATTTGCTGTTCCAATCTGCTCTTTTTGTTCAATATATTCTATCTCTGCATTATTAAATTTATTTCCAAAGTGTTGCATAACAACATACTTTCGGTATCCGACAACGACATAAATTTTTTTGAAAAATTCTGTGAGGACTTCCAAATTTATCTGTAAAATAGGTTTTCCTGCAACCGGAAGCATCGGTTTTGGTCTCGTTAATGTTAAGGGCCGCATTCTCTTACCTTCTCCGCCTGCCAATAATACGCATTCCATTTTCCAGTATATAATTTGTTGTATTTGCTCAATATTGGGAGGTAATTTACTCTTATTTTATGTAGGTAATAGAATAATTTACCCCTATTTATTGAGCAAGTTCAATTATGGGTGTAAAAAGATAACTTTTTAACTATAATAAATTTATTCACAAAGGTAAATAAATTTATATTTGCCAACTTTATTATTGCGTTTTATATAATGAAATTTAAAGAGCCAAATCCATACATGTTATTTATGATAAAATGAAATTTTTAACAGGAATGATATAGAGAAAAATTTTAAAAACCCAAATTATTGAATACATTTAGCAAAGTAAAATTCTGATAATTATAATTTCTAAAATTATGACCTAAATTTTCTAATTCTACCAAAATTTATAAGTTTTGTTTAATGGGTTCTTATTTTTTTAACGATTTTTTAACGATTTTTGAAAATTTAGCAATAAAGTATTTATATTTTAATTTTCATAATTATATATTGATATTTAAAGATGGACATTAAAAAATATGGTTGTTAAAGATGATGATGTGGTTGTAAACATGAAAAAAA
>MNZY01000168.1 GCA_001873845.1 Candidatus Altarchaeum sp. CG2_30_32_3053
TAGTGTCCATCCATAAACTCGTAATTTTACTGAAAATCTATAAGATTTTCAATCTTTAAAAATCTATAAGATTTTTAAATTGTCAAAAACATAATAATTTACCTTGAAAAAGTTAAAATTTTTCAAAATTTTATACTTTGTGGATGGACACTAATTAAATAATTCGATTAAATTTTTCATTCCGATCAAAAATCATAAAAATCATAAATCCCATACAAAATGGATGCCATTAATCGTGATTTGGAAAATGTAAATTTTTCTTACGGAAAAGAAAAAGCAAAAGAGGGCAAAGACAGTAAGGAGAGTAATGAGAGTAATAAGAGTAATAAGAGTAATGAAAGTAATAATCGTAATAATAGTAATGAAAGTAATAAAGGAAATAAAAACAACGCCCGAAAGAAATACTTTGTCCGGCTCATATATGATGTAATTATCGGTTCTGATGATTCTGATGCGAGCAGGGAACTTGCCATTGAAACATTCACGCTTGCTCTTGAAAAGTTTGTAAAAGATGTCATAGCAGAGGAAAGAAATAAAGTGCTTTCAGAAGTAAGAAATGAAGTAATGAAAAATATAGAAGAATATATAAAGTCAAATATAAACACAATAAACACAAATCATGACGGAAAAATTTTAAATAATACATCTTTTGTGATTGATATGCTTCAAAAAATAAACGAGACGAAAAATCTGGCACAAGGTTCGCAGGCAATAACCAAAGATACTAATGAAAAATCAGAAATGCTCATTGAACGGCTGGAAAAATTTGAAAATGTGCTGAATAAGAGAATGGAAGGAATTGAATGCCTTATTGAACACTCAAAAAAATCAGAAAATCTCACAACCACAGACAGACAAATATTAAATTTCATAAAGGAGAAAGGCTTTGCGTGTGCCGATGATGTGCAGAATGTATTTAAATACTAGGGGAAAAATGCGGCAAGTGCGCGGCTGAATATACTTTACAGAAAGAATGAGCTTGAAAAAATTATCAGCAATAAAAAGGTATACTATCAGAGACCTGATGACAGAATTAAAACAAATTACAGTTAAATTTTAAAAAAAATTTTAAAAAATGTATAAAAATGAAAGAAAATATGTACACATTAAAAATGGATAAAGAAGCAGAAGTAAATCAGCAGGTAAATGTGAAATTTGAAACATGGGTTGGTGAAGCACTTGTGTTAAGAGGAAGCAATCTTGATGCTATACTTACAGATACAAAACGGATGTATCCTGACAAAGCAGTAATCATAAAAAGAGCCGCTGTCAGCAAAGATTCATGAAGAATCAATTATCCGCCAGACAGGTCTTATAAAAAAGCAACCCCGATTACCTCCTCGGTAAAAATGTCTGGCGGAACAATTAAATTTGTAACTGTTCAGTGGGTATTTTAAAATCCGAAAGGATTTTAAAATCTCCGAGCAATTGCGAGGTGATTTTCAAAACGCAAAGTTTTGAAAATATACTGAAAATCTTTGAGATTTTCAATCTTTAAAAAATCTGTGGGATTTTTTAAATACTAAAACCTTCGGTTTCAATCTTTAAAAAATCTATGAGATTTTTTAAATACTGAAAATCTTTGAGATTTTCAATCTTTAAAAATCCATAGGATTTTTAAATACTAAAACCTTCGGTTTCAATCTTTA
>MNZY01000001.1 GCA_001873845.1 Candidatus Altarchaeum sp. CG2_30_32_3053
AACCTTTAATCCGTAACTCTTTAAAATTTTTCCGATTGACGCGGAAACGATACCTTTTCCCTGTCCGCTCATTACTCCTCCTGTAACAACGACATATTTCATTTGAAAATATCAGTAAAATAAGAAATAAAAAATAAAACAGCAGAATAAGACAAGGTATTTATATTTACAAATATGCGCTTAACATCTCTTCAACATCCACACTCCCCTCCAAATTTTTGTTTTTTTCGTCATCCACAATGGGAATTCTTAAAATTCTGTTTTTTACCATTAACTTTGCCACATTATTAACCCTTTCATTTAAACTTACACACTTTACTATTGCTTTCATAACCTTCTTTATCTTAATTTTCTTTTGCTTTCCAGATTCCTCGCTTATATTATGTCCTTTATTTATTAAATCACCGAGCGTAACAAATCCGACAACTATTTTTTTGTTTTTTCCTGCTTTCTTTACCACAGGCATTCCTGTCAAATCAGAGGATAGCATCATCTTTCCAATCCTGCTTACCTCATCTTCTTCCTCGCAATATAATGTCTCTTTCATAATTTTTTCAACAATATCCACATTTGAAACATACTCATCATTCACAAAGGTAGAAAGAACATCTAGTGCAGAAACAATACCTAAAAATTTGCCTTTGTCATTTTTATCAGTAACTACTATTTGTTTTATGCCGTTGTCAATCATTCTTCTAGCAATTGTTTTTATGTCTTCATCTTCCAAACCAGTAATCGGATGCCTCATCAGACCCTTAACAAGTAAATTTGACCTTGATGATGTAATTTGCAGCACATCTCCTCTGCTTATCACTCCAATCATTTTGTTATTTTTGTCAATTACAGGCATTGCCCTGAATCCCTTGTTCCTCATAATTGCTCTTGCTTTTGTAACAAGGTCATTGTCCCTAACAACATCTACTTTTTTTGTCATAATTTCGCTTACTTTCATTTTTGTTAATGGTTAAAATTAATGATAAAAATTTGTTAAAGATATATTATACAAACAAAACGATTATATTTAAAATTTAAAACACAAAATGTCTGAAAAATTCGCCTCAAAAATTCGCCTCAAAAATTCGCATCCAAAAATTTAAGCTCAATATTCATTTCTTTCAGCGTAGTCCCTGATTCTTGACCCTTCACTTATTAACAGATGGAGTTCCGGAGAAATTCTTGCTATGTCTGATTCTGTTATAATCCCAACAATTTCTTTTTTTTCATTTGCAACAGGAAGCCGCCTTATATCATATTTTCGCATCTGTCTTGCTGCTTCATCAATTGTATTACCCGGACTTATTGTAATTATCCTGCCGGTCATTATATTTTTAGCAATTATTTTTTTCGGATCTTCTCCTTTTGCTACAACTTTATAAACAATATCTTTTGAGGTTATAATTCCATTTTTATTTTTGCCTTTATCCCTTCCGATTATTACGACTGCTTCTATCCTGTTGGCATACATTAATTTTGCGATGTATTCTATCGTATCACGAGGTTTTGCACCGATTACTTTTGTTGCCATTATATCCCCTACTTTGATGCTAATCTCTCCGACATTATTTTCAATATCCGCGGTTTCTTCATTGTTCTTGTTTATTTCTTCGTCTTCTTCGCTCCTTTTTGTTTCTTTTTTCTTTGGCATTTTAACAGAAAAATTTAGAAAATATATTAAATTAAATAATATGAATTTTTGATTATCGGATTGTTAAATTTGATTATTTTGATAAAATTTTAATATTAGTAATTATGTCTTATCCATTAAAAATATCATTAAAAATATCTAAAAATATCATTAAAAAGATAAAACATTGGATTTTAATTTGTGTTTATTTCTAATTGTTTATGTTTTAATTTAAATTTCTGATTCAAATTTTAAAATTTAAAAATGTTTGAAGAAAGCGAACAGCCGACAAAATGGAGTATCATTGCGTCAGGAGAAGGAGCGGACAGAATTGCACTACAATATCATACGGGATTTCATAATATAGCAATTGAGGACAGGGTCTTGCTTTTAAATACTGCTGCTGCTGATGTCCATCCTGAAAAAATTTTTGATTATCTTATAAAAAAGGATGTCCATTTTATAGAAATTTCCGAAAAGATAAAGCGAGAAAGAATTTGTATATTCGGTTCGTCTCCAGGCGCCGGAAATGTCTGGAAGGTTGGAGAGCTGCAGGCAAGAGAGGACTTTGACACAATAAGAAGATATATTTCAAATTTAAAAATAATTGAAGGAGATGTAATACTGACAATTAACACCTTGGGGGGAGGAACAGGAAACGGAAGCACTCCTTATTTAATAAATGAATTAAAGTACGGCAAAGTACTGATAGCAGGGCATAAAAATAAATTTTTCTCTGTTGGTGTGCTGCCATTTGATGTTGAACCGCCGCAAAGACATTTTAATGCTATATGCGGGATGACCCGTTTGTTAAAATATCCTGCTGATGGAAAGGAGTGGAAACAAAATACAGACCTGCTGATTCTCGTAAATAATTCCCAGATAGATAATAAAATTATTTCCGACAACTATTCAACTGACAAAATTTTATCCGATGAAGAAAAGTACTATATGGTGAATAAGTCAATAATTGATGCAATTGATATAATGATCGCCCCAGGAGGAAAGACCTCAAAAACAACTGTTGATGTTGCCGACTATTACCAGATTCCAAGTAATCTGGGGGTTTATCATTTTACGCCGTGCATCGCAACTGGTCTTGACCCAGAAATTATAGATACGGAAACCGCAATTGACTTTGCTGTTAAAAATCCGATGGCGCCACTGGATATAAAAACAGCGACGATGGCTTACTTTATCATGCGGGTTCCAAAGAAATATGTCGGAAAACGGTTTTCACAGGAAGAACTTGAAATAATTACCAAGGAATGGGCGATAAATAATATGTGCGGCTCAACAGGAGGAATTGCAAGATATGCTTCCCTTACTTACACAACCAAACAGGAAAATTTTGACATTCTGGTTTTGCTCGGCGGATTTTCTCTGAAGGAGGTTATAAAAACATCCCTGCACAAATATGAAATTTTTTCAAAAGGTCTTGAAGATAAAAACATAGCAGGTGAAAATGTGCTCACAACGGAAGATACATTGACAATAGAAGAAAAGATAAGAAATTATATAAAACACACAGAGGATGTCATAAAGATAGTTTCTTCAGGCGAAGATGAAGGGTTGTTAAAGAAGTGGGGATTTTAATCTGGTCTTAAATTTCAAATTAAATTTGGGGTCATAATTTTAAAAATCATAATTTTAAAAATGCAGATTTCGTTTAAAAACAGAGTATATACAAGTCAGTTGAAAAATTTTGTAAACAGCGAAAACAATGAGGTATTAATTGCGGGATGGGTGCAGGAAATAAGAGACCTTGGAAATTTAAAATTTATTATTTTAAGAGACAGAGAAGGAACCGCACAAATTTGTATGAAGAAAAAGATAACAGGCGACAAGATATTGAAGGAAGTAAAGGAACTAACAAAGGAGTCAGTAATAAGTGTCAGGGGAAATTTATCTGCAAATCCAAAAGCCCCGAACGGATATGAAATTTTCCCGAATGAACTAATTGTTATTTCAACTGCAAATGTTCCCCTGCCATTGGATCCAAGCGAAAAAGCAGTAAAGGCAGATGTTACTGCAAATATAGATACACGGCTTGACAACAGATTCCTTGATTTAAGGAAGAAGGATGTTACGGCAATATTTAAGCTGCGAAACAATATAATTAATACGGGCAGAAAATTTTTAAGTGATCGTAAATTTGTTGAAATCCACTCTCCAAAAATTATCGCGAGCGCATCGGAAGGCGGTACAGAACTTTTTCCGATAGCATATTTTGACAAAGAGGCCTTCCTTGCACAGTCACCCCAGCTTTACAAGCAGATGATGATGGCTGCTGGCTTTGACCGGATTTTTGAAACAGCAACATATTTCAGGGCTGAAATGCATGACACAACGAGACATCTGAATGAAATCACTGCTTTTGACTCCGAAATGTCATTTATAGACAGCGAGAATGATGTTATGGATGTTGTAGAGGGATTAATAAAGACGATTTTAAACGAAGCAAAGGACTCGGAAGAGATAAAAATTTTAAACAGGGAAATTTCGGTCCCGGAAAAATTTCCGCGTTTAAGTTATGATGAATGTCTGCAATATCTTAATGAAAAAAACATAACTATTGAATGGGGTGGCGACATAGACACAAAGTGTGAAAGGATTATGGGAGAGATAGTAAAAGACAAATTCGGAAGCGAATTGTTCTTCATAACAAAATATCCTCTTAAAATAAAGCCGTTTTATACCGCACCGGAAAATTTCAGCGCAGATGATAAATACAGCAGGGCGTTTGATATGGAATATAAAGGCGTGGAAATTTCATCCGGAGGACAGAGGGTTCACATTTACGATTTGCTTGTTGAACGGATTAAAAGATGCAATCTGAACCCTGAAAATTTTAAATTTTATCTTGACGCATTTAAATACGGAATGCCTCCTCACGGAGGATTTGGACTGGGAATTGAAAGAATTTTAATGCAGATGCTTGATGCGACGGTAAGAGAAGTTATATTATTCCCGAGAGACAGACATCGGCTGACACCTTAAAATTTAGTAATTGTGCGCTTAATTTATCAGATATTTATCAGACAATTACCAAATTAAAAAATGGAAAAACCTATCATTGCAGACAAATATGAATAGACATGTTGCAAATTAAGAATAATAACTTAACTTTATTACTTGTTTAAATCCTATCTTTCCCACCATCAGAAAATGGACGAGTAATTTTAAAAATTTACAAAATTAATTATGCTTAAAAACAAAAATACGCTCACTTCGTTCGTGTCTTTTCAAATTCTCTGCGAATTTGAAAATAACCTCACTATCGTTTGGATATTTTTAAATCTTTAGGATTTAAAAATTACGCCCAAACCTTTACGCAGGGGTGGGAAACTCGGGATAAATTAAAAAATAATCGCACTATCGTTTGGATATTTTAAATAAAATTTAAAATGGAAAAAATCAAATCAGTTAAAGCAAGGGAAATTTTGGACTCGCGTGGAAATCCGACAGTAGAAGTTGAAATTACATTAGACAGCGGAATAAAAGCAAGAAGCGATGTTCCTTCGGGGGTATCAACGGGAACTTATGAAGCGCTGGAATTAAGAGATAATGACAGGCAAAGATACAAGGGAAAAGGCGTTTTAAAGGCCACTGCAAATGTCCATAATATTATTGCCCCGAAAATTACCGGGATGGAAATCAACGAAAATTTAGATGCACCTGGAAAATTTGATGAAATGATGCTCAATTTAGACGGAACGGAAAACAAGTCAAAATTAGGGGCAAATGCAATACTCGGTGTTTCAATGGCAATAGCAAAGGTCTCTGCAATGTCTTTAAATTTACCTCTCTATAAATATTTCAACAGGGACTCAAAAATTTTGCCTGTTCCTATGATGAATATTCTGAATGGCGGGACACACGCAAATTGGCAAAGCACTGATTTTCAGGAATTTATGATTGTCCCTTGGGGGGCAAAAAATTTTGCAGAATCGTTGAGATACGGGGCGGAAATTTATCACGAATTAAAGGGCTTATTAAAGGCAAAAAATTTTTCAACGAGTGTCGGCGATGAAGGGGGTTTTGTTGTTAATGTCAAATCAAATGAAGAGCCGATAAATTTAATAATCAAAGCAATAGAGAACGCGGGCTATGAATATTACAAAGATGTTGGAATAGGTCTGGATGTTGCCGCAAGCGGATTCTATAAAGATAAAGACGGAAAATACGAATTGACGAGAGAAAATTTACGATTGACGAGTGATGAAATGATTGAAAAATATGAATACCTCATTAAGGGATATAAAATTTTATCAGTTGAGGACGGACTGGCAGAGGATGACTGGGAAGGATGGCAGAAAATGAATAAAAAAATTGGGAACAAAGTAACGCTTATTGGAGATGATTTGTTTGTGACAAATATTGAACGACTTGAAAGAGGCATAAAAGAAAAGTCGGCAAATGCCGTGCTGATTAAATTAAATCAAATCGGGACAGTAAGCGAAACAATGAGTGCGGTAAATTTGGCACATAAAACAAACTGGAAAACAATAATTTCGCACAGAAGCGGTGAAACAGCAGATACATTCATTGCTGATTTTTGTGTCGGAATGAACATCAAATTAATAAAAACAGGAGCACCCTGCAGAAGTGAAAGGGTTGAAAAGTACAATCAACTGATTAGAATAGAAGAAGAGTTGGGAAATAAAAGAGAGTTTGCGGGGAAGGAAGCGTTTAAATAAAATTTCTGATGAAAATATCACAATATCAATAAAATTTTAAACGATGTTTATCCGTATTTGGCTGACGCCCGGACGAAATTTTAAATTATATTTAAACTCATTCAAACTCATATTATAGTCAATTTACTAACTTTTGATAATATTATTTTCGTTTAAAAATTTTTCTCTCCAGCTTTTTGTATAGCTAAATTTTCGTTCTTCAAGCAACTTCAAAAATTCTTCTTGCGAGTGTTCAACAACATTGTCAAAATTTAAATATTTGGCAAGTTTTGCTTTTAAATCTTTATTTGCATACTCTATCGAATTCAAATCGGGTGAATATGGAGGGAGATGAACAAAATGAATGTC
>MNZY01000095.1 GCA_001873845.1 Candidatus Altarchaeum sp. CG2_30_32_3053
TTTTTCCTTTATCGTTTATCTCAATTTTCTTGTTATTTTTATTTTGGTTCATGTTAGATTGTTAAAATTTTGTAGCTATTAGAACATTATCTATTATATCGTTTCATAAAAACCTTGCCAATTAGTTAAAAAAACTAAATTTCTTCCACTTGTGCACAACTGGTTTGTTATTAATCTATTCTACCACATTTAATATTCTCTGTTTTAGTTCCCCTCTTGTATTCACCCTTATTGCTTTTAGGAAAGTTCTTGCCATTTTACCAAATAGAGTCTCAATTAAATTTAACCACAATCCGTGTTTTGGTGTGTGAACATATACACAAATCTTTTAATGCATCATTTGCACCAAATGATAATGCTTTTTTATGTATTTGTATATTGTTTCGCGACTAATGTTAGTCTCTTTTTTTATCGTATTATAAAGTATGAGATTTACCTATCAGGAAAGTATAACAAAAAACCAATATTTTAATAATCAATAATAATCAATATATTTTAAACAACATATTTGCCAGAAGGGCTTTCTTGTTTTTTCCTTCCCAATATACAAGAAAGGAGATGCCATTAGAATCGCCGTTCTTGAGCTTTCTTGTTTTTTCCTTCCCAATATACCCCAAAACAACAAGAACAATTAGGGTTGCGCCACAAGTGTCTTTGAGTAACATTTGCTTTTTTCAGATTCGTCATTAATTTTATCACATATTGAAGAATCGTTTTCAGATATCGCAATACTTAAATAACACCTGTCTTTTAGATTTTTATCTACAATTTTATGGTCACAAATTGAAATATCCTTTTTAGCGCTGGCGACCCCATAGTAACATATTTCTCTTTCAAATTTTGAACAATTAATCATCTTCTCACAAATTGAAAAATTTTTTTCAGATTCGGCAACACTGCCATAACAAATGTTCTTTATAGAACTGTCTTTAATTTTCTCACAAATTGAAAAATTTTTATTATGCAAATTTAAATAACATTTATCTCTTTCAAAATACAATGACATATTATCACAATTTGCAGAGGTATATTTTTTTGTTGATGTGTTTGTTACAGTAACGATAACATTTGGTTTATTCTCTTCCATATCTGTCGTTGTTAGATATTTCTCACTACATCCACTTAATGCTATAACAAAAAATATAATTATAATCAAATTAGTTCTCATTTCGTTGATGTGTTTCCTTTTTATTTAATTTATTGTTTGTATGGATATTAACAATTGTATTCTACATACCTTGTTACTACAATCAAACAACTGCTGATGTATTATTGCTCGTATCTTGCTTTTCATATAATTCTTCAAGTATTTTAGGTACGAATGCAGAATGCTCATTATTAGGGGCTGCTTCAACAGGCAAGTTATGCGCATAATATATAAATTGTTCTCCTGATTTAGATAATTCTTCAACGGTTGTGTGCTATATGAAAGTAGGCCACTTATATTTTTGTAAATTATCAATTGAATTTTGAAGATTAAATAAAAATTTCAATAAATAATATTTTTGATTATAAAATTTATAACTTAAAATTTTTTGTTTTAAATTTATATTTGTATTTTAAATTTGTTTATGAAAAATTTAATATAAAAGAGGTGGCTCATTATAGTCATTTTGACATCTTTTGATAATATTGTTTTTGTCCATATATTTATTCTTTAA
>MNZY01000225.1:0-635 GCA_001873845.1 Candidatus Altarchaeum sp. CG2_30_32_3053
TTTAAGTCAGGAAATGTGTGTGGGAAGATTAACCTTATTTTTACTTAACTTGGGCATAAAACCATTATATGTTGCGCCAAGAAGCCCGTGGAATAATGGTGATGTAGAGGGGTTTAACAGTATGTTTACAAGAAAATTCTGGAATAAATTAAAATTTACGGATGAGGATGAGATAGACATAAAAATTAAGGATTTTAATGTAGCTTATGAAAAATACACAGATTTGATAAACAACAATCCGGAGATTGAAAAGCCCAAATATATCAACGATTGCAAAGACATAGATTTCGAAAACAAAGAGGTGAAAAACTTTAAAGAAACAAAAATCTATTTTTTAAGAATAATAAGACGAAAAGGAGAAAAAGCAGGAGAGAAGGAGTACGGTTTCATAGATATATTAAAGCAAGAAATCAAGTTGCCAAAAGATTTAATAAATTTATTTGTATTTTGTGTTTTAGATCTAAAATCAAAAAAATTGACTATAAACATAGAGAACGACTACGGAAAACTAAATAATGTAAAAAAAATCAATTTTGTAATCAAAAATATCAGATATTAAAATTTTTATTTAATCCACAAAATTTAATTAATAATTCACAAGAATAAAAGTGGCCTACTTTCATATGCTACATAAC
>MNZY01000225.1:642-2186 GCA_001873845.1 Candidatus Altarchaeum sp. CG2_30_32_3053
ACCAATACGATCACTTCGTTCGGAGATTTAAAATTTCTAACGAAATTTAAAATAAGATTGAAAATCTCAAAGATTTTTAGTATTTTAAAATCTTGTAGATTTTTAAAGATTGAAAACTTGCAGTTTTCAGTATTTAAAAAATCTCAAAGATTTTTTAAAGATTGAAACCGAAGGTTTCAGTATTTCAAAATTTCATTTTGAAAATACGCTCACTTCGTTCGGATATTTCAAAAATTTCGTTTTTGAAATTACGGATAAATTTTTGATTTTTACGCTCACTTTGTTCCACTCACTTCGTTCGTGTCTTTTTTAAATCTTTATGATTTCAAAAATCGTGTCTTTTGAAATTTCATAAATTTTGAAATTGTATTTTTTGAAATTTTCAGAGGTAAATTTCCTACCTCCTGAGTAGTTAGTATAAATTTATGTTCCCCTTTATTTGACACTCAACCATTAATCGTTTAATCATTTTGTTCAAATTTAAGTAAGCATTAAAAATTTAAATCCTTACATTAATTTTATGCTCTTTTAAAAATTTCTTAACAACGGGAATCGAATACTCATCAAAATGAAATATTGAGGCAGCCAGAGCAGCACTTGCCTTTGTTTTTTTGAAGACCTCGTAAATATGCTCTGGATTTCCAACACCTCCCGATGCAATTACCGGAATGCTCAAAATTTCCGAAATTTTTCCGGTTAGATTTAATTCAAATCCCTCTTTTGTTCCGTCCTTGTCCATTGAAGTCAGCAAAATTTCCCCTGCCCCCAATTGTTCGCATCGTTTTGCCCATTCAACCGCGTCAATTCCGGTTTCCTGTCTTCCTCCGTAAATATAAATTTCGTAACCGCTTTTTGTCCCGCCCGTCTTCCTGGCATCAATTGCAATGACAATGCATTGGCTTCCAAAAATTTTTGATGACTGCTTTATGAATCCTGGATTTTTTATCGCATAAGTATTTATGGCGATTTTATCCGCACCCACATTCAAAATTTTATTTATATCTTCAATGGTTTTAATTCCCCCCCCGACAGTTAAAGGGATAAATACCTTTTCTGCTGTTCTTTCAATAACATCAACCATAGTCCTGCGTTTTTCGTAAGATGCGGTAATATCCAAAAAGACGATTTCATCGGCACCGTCTTTATAGTATTTCTCTGCCAGAATTTCAGGTATTCCTGCATAGATTATATTCTTAAATTTCTTTCCTTTAACTACTCTTCCTTTCGGAATACTTAAATCACAATCAAGACAGGGAATTATACGTTTTGTGAGCATTTTAAATTTTATGTTAAGTTTGGTTTAAATTTTACAAAGGAGTTAACGCAGTATAATTATAAAATCACAAATAAATCTGTATTTCTAATGAAATATTCGGCCACTCTAAAAACAAAGAGTAAAATTTAATTTTTGCAAAATTGAATACAAACTGATCAACTCACGAACAAAAAGTTGTCATCTATAGTAAATTATGTTATTATATATTATAAATTAGTTACGGATTATTAATAATCCAAAAACAAGCATAAAACGGATTCCTTATAAT
>MNZY01000223.1 GCA_001873845.1 Candidatus Altarchaeum sp. CG2_30_32_3053
TTGCCAAATATTTAAATTTTGACAATGCTGTTGAACACTCACAAGAAGAATTTTTGAAGTTGCTTGAAGAACGAAAATTTAGCTATACAAAAAGCTGGAGAGAAAAATTTTTAAACGAAAATAATATTATCAAAAGTTAGTAAATTGACTATATAAATTTACTGTCCTGTTAAAAATTTCTTCATATTATTCAATATTATTCATATTATTCAATATTATTCATATTATTCAATATTATTCATATTCTTTATATAGTCCACCGTTCTTTTCATTTTCCAAGAAACATCCGCATTGCTTTTTCCTTCTTCGTAAACACAACAAACCGGCCCGCCCTTTTTTATAACACTTCCCGGATTTGGCACATCTCCTACATCAATTTTTAAATCGTATAAATTTTTAACCTTCACATCTTTTTCTGCATAAATTATTCCCTTTCCATAAAATTTTCCCTTTTTTCTTTCCACTCCAAAATTAAATTTTTCATCTGAATTATTGCATGCTTTTATATGTTCTTCAACTAAATTTATACCGCAACATTTTTCCACATTTTCTATGGTGTCCTGAATTCTCGGATTGAACTCCATAAAGTAAATTTTGTCCTTGCGGACAACATAATCAATTCCGTTTGAACCGACAGAGGAAAGGTCTGAAGTTATAAATTCTGAAAATTTTTTAATATTCTGAATTAATTCGCTCTTTCCTTCATAAGGCACGATATTGCCGCAATATTTCAATCCATCTGCGTTAAGAAAATTTTCGCCTATCATCTGCCGGTTGACAGAAACAGCAAATGTATTTTTTCCGTTTGAAAGAACAGAGCAGCTTAAAGGAATTCCTTCAATAAATTCCTGAATTAAAATTTCTCCCTGAATTTTGCTTTTTAAGATTAAATTTTCAATATCGGCAAAAGAAAAAATTTTCTGGGAGGGACATTTTCCGTTATTAGGAGCCATCGCTTTAATGACGCAGGGAAAATTTATGTCAAAGTCATTTATTTTAAAGTCATTTAATTCACTTGCCTTTATTTTATTTAATTCGTTTGTATCAGCAATAATAGTCTTTGGATAATTTATTGAATGTTTATCAAGCACTTCTTTAATATTTTTCCAGTCCTTTGCCTTCTTTACATTTTCCGAATTGTTTCCAATTATTTTAAAATTTTTTCCTATTGCTCTCACTGCTTTTGCACTATCTCCGATTTTTGAGGTTAAAATCACGCCTTCAATCCTGCCTTTAAATTTTTCTATTGCGAAGTCAGCCAGCGCATTTATGGAATATTCTTTTAAATCCGGACTAAATTTTTCTTTTTGCATCGGGAAGAAATTTTTTGTGATGCCCGCTGTATCTGCATCGGAAAAATATGTTGCCAAAAACACATCATAGCCGGCTCTTTTTGCTGATTGTGCGGTTGCTCTTGCATTTAAACCAATTATACCGATTTTTTTCATATTTTTGGAAAACAGATAAGGTTGAGTGCCAAATAGAAGTAGGCCATTAATTTAATTAGACTGCTATAATAACCTGCCTACAAAGTAGATCGTATTCTTGTGTAATAATCTGTGTATAAGTGGTGGCTACATTTATATAAATCTTATGGAGCTTTTTTAAAAGCTACCGCTGTACTTAGACTAATGAGCCACCTCTTTTATATTAAATTTTTCATAAATAAATTTAAAATACTGTACTATAACAAGTGTTTTTCAAGGCTATAATCAACAGCAATATTTAGAACATGTTTCCAATATTTCCATCTTTTAATTAGTTTTCCATCATGCAATGCTTCTACGCCTCTC
>MNZY01000004.1 GCA_001873845.1 Candidatus Altarchaeum sp. CG2_30_32_3053
ATAATATTGCACCATTACGCCGGTGATTTTCATCATAATTATTATTAAATTTATTAGAAGTCGTCAGAATGTCTGATAATAAATGGTTTTTTGTATTTTGTAAGATGTAGTGATAAGATTAGGGCTTAAAAATATCTGGAGTTAAAAGACGCATCTGGTGAAGGGTCAAAACCAATGTCCGGTTTGTACCAATCTTTTAAATCTTTATTTGATATATACTTTATTTGATTTTCAATTAACCATGGCAAATCTTCCACTTTTTTATTATCAACTGAAATAACATAATCATAAAAATCCTTCTTTATTCTAAAGAATTCGTTTTTCTTTTCAAATCCTTTCAATTTGTCGTTATTCCAGATATCGTTGTATTTTTGTAATACTTCTTTCGCTTTTTCATCTGCTTCTACAAAAACATCAACTTTATAGGGTTCTTCTTTTATCAATTTGAATTCTGATATTTCTTCAAAATTTAATTTTTTTATGCTCTTTAATATTTTATCAGAATCATCCTCGCTCATTCCTTCTTTAATTTCTTCAAAATAGGATTTATTCAATTCCAAAAATTTAGGTTCATTTATTAGTTTAGGTTCACACATTGCCGAAATTTTTTTAAAAACATTCTTTGTTTTTCCTATAATAAAAGAATCGTAGATATAAGAATAATATTTTTTATCTTTTTCGGTTAAAATGAATATCTTTACCTGTCCCTTTTTATCTCCAAAATTACGGTTACATCTCCCAGCAACCTGATTTATTGAATCAAGCGGTGCAATGTCCCTATAAACAACATCAACATCTATATCTACGCCTGCTTCAATAAGCTGTGTGCTGACAATAATTTTTCTCTCTTTTGTTTTTTCTTTTATGTCCTTTATCCTTTTTAGTCGTTCTTTTGGAATGATGTTCGTTGAAAGGTAGTAAATTTTTGTATTTTCATTACTATTCGGTTCATTTTTAATAAAAGTATAGATATCTTTTGAAGAGTTGATTGTATTCATAACGATTAGAAAGTCATTATCAGGATTTTGAAGGATGTCATTTTTTAACTCTTCTTTGAATTTTTCTATATCCAACAGAATTAAATTTGGTATTAGATCAACTCTGTCAAAAATTTTAAAGTATTCTTCGTTGTTTTTTATTAAGGATTTTATTTCGTTCTCTTTTTTATCAAAAATTAATGGCAGTGTTGCTGTAACAAAAACAAAATAGGTGTTGAAATAATCTGCAAAAAACCTTATTGCTTCCTTTAAAAGCAGCCAGTATTTATGAGGTATCGCCTGCACTTCGTCAAGAATCACAATGGAATTTGATATGTTATGAAATTTTCTTATTGCTCTGTTTCTATTTGTAATAAAAGAATGAAAGAACTGCATAAATGTTGTCACAATAATTTCAGAATTCCATCCTTCAATTAAAAGCAAACTTTTACCAACATCTCTTTCAAATTTTACATTTTCAAATTCATCCTCCTTTGTTTTATAAGTTATGTCTGAAAGATGATGGTGTTTTAAAAGAATATCTGTCGTCGGATTATCTAAAACATCATTAAAAACATCACTGTTCTGGTCAACAATGCTTAAAAATGGTAAAGAATAAATTATTCGCGGACAGAACCCTTTTTCTTTTCGCAATCGTTCTCTTAGGTTAAGGGCAAAAGAAAGTGAAGTTAGTGTTTTTCCAGTTCCAGTTGGAACATTTAAAGAGAGGATTTTATCGTTGGTTAAATTCAACTCATTAACACTGGAAATAACTTCATTGTAAATATTTTCTCTTATTTCATTTATTTTTGATTTTTTGTTTGTCTCATCTATACATCCGAACTTATTTTTTTTGTATTTATCAACAACATCCTTATCAATATCCTTGCGGTCAATAGATTTTAAGTTTGCCGCATCTGTTTTATCTGCGTCTAAAAGTACAGAGTAAAGGAGTAGTGTTGCGAAATAGTAAAACAATGTGTTTTCATCGTCTAACCTTCTTATTAATCTCTTTTGTTTAGTATTTATATCATCTACAGTTTTCTTATAATCATCTTTAAAATCATCAACATTTATTTCATACTCAAAACAAAGTTTTTTGTAGATGGTATTTAATTTATCAAAATCAATTGCAGCAATCTGTTTTTTTATAATTTCAAATTCTTCGTCCCCATCATCAATGGTGCAGTAATATGTCTCATCAGAGGCATTTTTATTTAGATTTCCGTGATGTCTTTTAACAACAAAAAAACTTATTATTGGAAGGTATTTGTAGAAATCTTTTTCCACCAATTCCTTTTTGGAAATGTATTCTTTAACGATATAGTATGTAAATAGCGATGATAAAAATGCATGATGCGTTTCGGGTTTGTTTTTGAGTTTCCATTTTTTCTTTTCATCGTCTTCTTGTATATATTCCTGAAAAAATTTGGTTGCCTTGCCAAAATCATGAGTTATCCCGATTAAATAAGAAATGTCTTTTAGTGTTTCAGCAACAACAAATTTATCAAGATTTAAAGTTTTTGATTCTAATATTTTCTTTGATAAATTTCCAACATTTTCTATGTGGTTAAGTAATAATTTATCCGGATGTGATTTAAGTTCATTCAATAAACACGATGTTTTCTTTTGTTCCATCATCATAACATATTTCCAAATAAGGTTCTTTCATATTTGCCTCTATTGGCTTTCCATTTCTTTCAAAAAGGACATTAGAATATTTTGTGATAACCCGTTTTTGATTCATTTCAATAGGAAGTCGTAATGAAAAATATTCATATTCAATGTAAAAGTTAAAGTTAATCCCTCGTTTATTAGTCACTTTTTCAGCAGGTAAAACCGAATAAATTAAAATTTTTTCTTTTGGTTCTTTAGTTTCAACATTTATTTCACCAACAAAATTAAAATTCGCTATGTTTTCACTCAACCCGAAACAAGGAGTATAAACTGATTTGTGTTCTGTTAACTTCTTTTTTAATTGGTCATATATCTCATTATCTCTCTTATTATCACTATGCCAAAAATAAATTCTATACTTCGGATCTTTTAGGAATTCAAACCGGATTTG
The DNA here is from genome assembly GCA_001873845.1 of Candidatus Altarchaeum sp. CG2_30_32_3053. GTDB lineage: Archaea > Altiarchaeota > Altiarchaeia > Altiarchaeales > Altiarchaeaceae > Altiarchaeum > Altiarchaeum hamiconexum. Next base: position 3,046 of record MNZY01000004.1, read on the forward strand.
AGCCCTTGTTGTAATTAGATTCATTCCAATTCCCTTTGCATCTTTAGTATGAATTAAATTTTCTGCAATTCTTATCTTTTTCACAGGGTTCAATAACTTCAAACCAATCTTCGCTTTATCTAATGTAAATTCCCTCAAATATTCATTTCCTTTCTTCTCTAAACCCAAAATAGCACCAATCAAACCACACAGCGATGTCCTTGGAGGGATAGAAAAAGTAAGGGGAGAAGTTGTTGTATAACCTCTCCTAAAATGCGCAAAATCGCCCCAAACATCAAATACTAATACTTTCCTAATGTTTTGTTTTCCATCCATAATTCATTATAACAAGATTTCCTTTTTCACTATATTTTTGTCTAAATCAGATAAATCAATCTTTACTCTATCATCAACTTTAAATTCAATACTTGCAATCTTGCCTTTATTTTTATTTAAAGTTTCTATTAATTCGCTTGCATCAAGGGTTACTTCTGAAATATCCCTGATTTGTTCTTCATTCTTTTCAGACATCAATTTAATCATTTTGTCTAAGTCACCAATATGGTAATTATTTTCCTTATAATTCACTTTTAGTAATAATCTCGGCATCTGTCCGGCTTTGCTTCTTGAAATCAAATTTTTTGTTCCGTTCCACATACCGTCTAAAAGTAGATTTACATCTTCTTCAGTAAGTTGTGTGTGTTTTGCTGCGTTTTCATTGATTATTCCGTAGAAAGAGATTAAGGAGTAAGGCAGAAAGTCTTCTTCTCTAAATGTTTTTTGTGTTGAACCTTCTTTTGAGGCAAATGCACCTGTTCCTTTGATATGTTTCATTTCTACTTTGTGCAGTGACCTTCCCATTCTGAATTGAACTGGACCTGTATAAGTTATTGATCTTTCTTTACTCCCTTCTTCTGCTTTCTCGGCGTCGTTTTCTTTTTTCTTTTTTGCCTTTTCTGCCAAAGGTATCACAGCACCAAAAAGTCGCACATCAATACATTTTTCTAAGACTATTTTTTTATTTTCTTCAAAATCTTTTGCTCTTGTTTTACCATCTTGTATCTCTCCCTTCTCATTAGCAATCTCTCTTACAAATATGTCCTTATTCGTTTTACCATCATAACCTTTAAAATCCTTCAGATAGTCCCTTATCGTTCTTTTTAACCGGACATCAGTCACAATGTTTATTCCTGTTTCTTCATCAATCCTTGGTTTGTTCTCATCTAGCGGATCACCATTAGGATTCGCATCCTTTACATCGTATAGAAATACGATTTCTGCCCTATTTTTTATAATTTCATTCGTTGTCATTTTTATTTTCCTCCTCTTTTTTAGATTTAAATTTATTTGATAAATTCATCCCAAGCACGAAATAGAAACTTATTTCGTAGTTTGTTAATTTCCATTTGTTTCCTGCTGAAACGAAATAATTTGATATTATTGACTCCATAGTTCTGTAATAATTTTTACCATACTCTTCCAACTTGTTTTGTATTTCAGGCAAAAGGGTTTTTATCTCTTTTTCATTCAGCTTTAATCCCTTTAGTTTAACCCTAAAAGGTGTTGCCTTTCTTTCTTGATACTGGATGTTCAATAAGAATTGTGCCAAAACGCCTTCTAAAAATATTGCCTTTTTTGCCTCGCTGTCAAAGAAGTTGGCAAATTCTTTAAATAATGCATCCGATTTTTGCTGTATTTCTTCTTTCTTTTCTAAAGTGTCATCCTCCCGCACATTTGAAGTGTTTGGTTCCATTTTTAATATACCTATATTTTTTTTATTATTTTTTAATATTTCTAGTTTATTAAGATAATTTAAAAGCATGAATCCTTTGAGTGTTGAAATTTTTGTTGAATAGTCATTAACAAATTCGTTTCTTATTTTTTGCATAATAAACTGCAAGAGGAAGTCGTAATCAACTGGTTTCTTTGTAAAAATTTTATTCACAATATCCAAAAAATATTTATTGTATGTCCTGTTTTTGCTTATTTTTAGGAAAAATGTCCTTACAACTCCAAAATTAAATTCCATTGACGTTTCTCCGGTTTTCTTTTTATTTTCAAAAACAGGAACTAAACATTCCTTAAAAATATCAATTTTATCTATTTTGCTTTTCACATCAAAGAGCGTTTTCAGTCGTGATGGTAAAATATCCTCAATATACAAAAGGATGTTAAACACAGAACCGTCAGGGCCTTTTCGTGCTTCATAAAACATGAAGTTCATATTCATATAATTTTCCTCCTTGCTCATCAATTCCAGTATTTCCTTTTCATCTTGAGTAAGTCGCTTAACATCTCGTCTCTTAAATTTTGGATCCTGTTGTTCCTCCATTAATTTAAAAACATCTTTTTTCTTCTCATAATCTTCCCTATTGATAAATTTTGGAATTAAATGATAGTTAAAGCCATAAAAATTAAAGTTCAAATTACCATCAACATATTTTTTCCCCGCCGTAAGAATCAACGCACATTCTAAACATACAGGATAAACCTTCCAAGCATCTTTTTGATTAAACCCGCCACTTACAAATCCTATTTTATCAACAGTATAAAATTTATAAGTATCTACAAAACCACAAACAACAGATTTTCTCTCGTTACACACATAGCAAACTTCATTTTCTGCTTTGGAGATTTTTCCATATTTTGAATAAAACCCTTTTTTGGATTCTTCAACTAAGATTTTTCTAAAAATATCATACTCTCCAATATACTTGCCATCAATTTTTAAAGTAATAACACATTTTTCTTTTTTGTCAATTTCTGAGTGTTTTTCCTTTAACTCGTTTAGAATTTGTTCTTTATTGTTTCTGATGCAATCCCCAATATTAACTAAATTAATTCCTTCATCTAAACTATTTTCTTGGTGATTATTGAACCAAGGTAAAATTTTAGTCTTTTCAAATGTAGAATCAATTGTAGTTACTCTCGATGTTGGGGTTATATCAGTACCTCTTGAACTGCCTTGTCCGTATAAATACTTATCTATCTTTTCTCTTTTGTATTCTTCAATATCAACACCAATATAGTCATATTTTTCACCTACTTTTTTTATGAGAATAACTAATATTTTTTTATATGATGGTTTTTTTGGATCGCTTTCAGGATCATCGATTAAAATATCTAAAGGTTCATCAATATTCTTGCCTTCTTTTTTAAGTGCATATTCTCCAATTTCTTTAATCGCTTCAATCATTTTAAAACACATAGTTTTTGGTACTTATCCCTTTAAATTGGGATAATTAATTTGTGAGATGTTTTTTAAAAATCCACTAAAAAAAATTTTTTACTAAATAAATTTTTTGAAATATCAGAGCTTGTCCAACTGTTGGGTTATTCCAATTTTTTGACCCGTTAAAAATTTAGATTTCTATAAAAATAATTTATAATGAAAATTTCAACTTTTGATTATTTATTTTGAACATCAATATTACATATTATGATTTAAAGAATAAATATATGGATAAAAACAATATTATCA
>MNZY01000009.1 GCA_001873845.1 Candidatus Altarchaeum sp. CG2_30_32_3053
AAGTTATAGGACTTACTTAGATTATTTTGTAAATGAACATAAAAAGTCAAGAATTCATATTTGTTTTGTGTATGTCCTATAATGTTTAAAATTAAATTTATAATATCCAATTTTAATTTTTAAGCAGATTTTTAAAAAATATATCACAAATTAATTATCCCAACTTAAAGGGATGAGCACCGAAAATTACCTCGCTATCGTTTGGATATTTTCAAATCTTTGGGATTTAAAAATTACGCCCAAACTTTTACGCAGGAGTGGGAAACTCGGGATTTAATGTAACAAATTTAAGTTTAAATTTATATCTGATTATTTTTATATCTGATTATTTTTAGTATTTAACAATTTATGATTTCATTCCTAAATTTATATAATATATTTTACTTAAAATGAATGGTTTAAATTTATGGTTACATGATTCAGGGGTAAAAAACAATTTTGCACTAAATGATAGATGCCTTATATTTGTATCTGTCTTATTTGCTTTTATATTTGCCGCGATATTTTGGACAGCTGCATCTGCATCTGCCGAGGTTATTGTTGAAAATGTCCATTTAAATCATACCAAAGATATTTCTCTGTCTGCGGACTTTAAAAATAATGAAAGCAATATAATTGCATTCTCATACAATGTTCTGTTTGATGAAAGAGAAATTTTAACCGAAAAAGCAACCCTCCTCAAAAATGAAACAAAAAAACAAAACATCATGCTCCCCATTGAAACAAAAAAAGCATTGTACGACTGCAAAAAGCATAACCTGACCTTCTTCATATGGGTTGGAGGACAAAAAATAACTCACAATGAAGAAATCATAATGCATGGCAGCACACTTAACATTCAAATTTCTCCAGATGGAAAAAAATGCCTTAGCGACACAATTGAAATACTAATTAAAGATGATGATGGAAACATAGTAAAAAATGCCAATATCCTTATCATTAAAGATGATGTAGTGGTTAAAAGAGGACAAACAAGGGCTGAATCGTTCAAATTTTCCCCTTCGGATTACGGTTACGGTGTCGGCGAATACACCATAATTATCAGGCAACATGATAAAATTTCCGGCAAATTTTACTGCGATAAAACCATAAAATTTCCAATTAAAGGAAGAATAGAGATTATGCACCTTCCGCAACACGCAAAAATTTCAGACAAAAAGGAAATATTTATAAAGATGGATAAGGTGGATGAGATGTATGGAGTGGATGGAATTTCGTCAAGATTGGGTGGAAAAAAAATTATAGGATTTTATAACATTGAAATTTATAACAAAGATACAAAACAAAGCATCATACTTTCTTATTCGTCAAACGAAGCAGTTTTCCCTTTAAACTTGACCTTGCCGGGTAATTACACAATCACTGCGTCCCGCGGGGATGATTACTGGACTGACTCAAAGGATATTGAGATATTATCAAATGAAATAATACTTAACATTGATATTCAGAAAAATGTCAAAGTCCTGGATGTTGTCACTGGAAAAATTTTTGCAGATAATGATGATAATGATGCAGATAATGTGATTCATATTGATTCACTTAATGTCAAAATTACACATCCTGATGGCTCAATCACTATACCTCCAATAAAAGACGGTAAATTTTCCTGGACGCCGCCAGTGTCCGGCAAGTATGAAATCAGCGTAGAAGATGTGACAATAAAAGCAAATATTGTTTCTGTTTTCGCTTTTGATGAAATGTTTATTGAAATTTTATCCAACGAGAAAAAGGAAAATTTAAAAGTCGGAGATACTGTTCGTTTTCGTGTAAAGGACTCAAAAAATACCACCCTGAACGCAGAAATTTACATAAATAATGAAAAAGCAGACACATATCACAAAATAAAAAATTTAGTGAATAATGTATCAGTAAAAAAAGACGGTTTTATTCCTATAAATAAGGAAATCATAGTCAGCGGAAATAACAAAATAAATATAGATAAAAATGTGCTTACTCACGGTGAAATACAGACAATTTATCTGACAACCGAACCCAAAACAGAAATGAATATCGTGATTGTTAACAAAAACAACAATGAAAAAATAGAAAAATTTGGAAATTTTGTTGAATTCATGCCATCTGTCGGGGAGTATTTTGTTGAAATCAAAAAGGAAGGATTTTTGACAGTAAATGGAACATTCACGGTTGAGCCAGCAGAGATGAATGTAACAATTGACTATGAAGAAGGAGAGGTTACAGTAAAGATATTTTCAAAAGCAAATAATCTTCCTGTGCAAAATGCGAAATTTAATATCCTGTTTCCGGGCAAAAAAAATTTAACATTGCTTACTAATAAAAAAGGAGAGACAAAATTTAAACCAGATGAATGGGGAAATTATGTATTTACAGTAGAAAAAGAAAATTTCTTACCTTACACAAGTTCTAAGGAGATCCATACTGTTGACCCCGCAATTGTGGCTGTTTTTATAATTTTGCTGATTGCGGCATTCATTGTATATAAATATGTTGTATCAGGAAGGGTTATTAAAAAAGAAGTTGTATCCAGACAACCAGCGGAACAACCCACAGGGGAAGTGATTGAAAATCTATCGCAGACATCACCACTTTCACTTTCGGGAATGCCTGGTGATGTTTCTTACGAATATAAAAAAGAAAGTAAGGAAAAAGGAAAAACGGGAAAAAGGAAAGACAGAGAAGAAAGAAACATAATAAGCACAGATGAATTGAAAGAAGAGATACATAAGACAGGAACAGACGAATCGCCGTTAAGTAAAATATAAAATTAAACAAATATTTAAATTTCTTTGAAAAAAATAAAAAAAGAGGTAACTATTCAGATATCTCAAAAATACGCTCATTCTTGCTCGGATATTTACAAAATGTTCAGAACATTTTGAAAATACCCTCTGAATAGTTACAAAATAAAAAAATCCTTTCTTTATTTTACTGCCAGATTTTGTTGTGTAGATTTATTATGCAACTGTTTTAAATATGTCAGAGTTGCTCAATATCCCTACAATTTTCTTTCCGTCAAATACAGGCGCTCTTCTGATTCCTGTTTTTGCAAACAATCTCGCACAGTATTTAACGCTCAACCCCGGAGAGACAGTAATCAACGGCTTTGTCATAATTTCATGCACTTTTACTGCTTTTGGGTCTTTTCCCTGAGCAACAATCTTGTTTACAACATCCTTCCTTGTTACAATTCCAAATGCATCATCCACATTTCTCGCATTTACTATCAATGCCGACACCTTTTTTTCAAGCATTGTCTTCACCGCTTCTCTAACTGTTGCATTTCCATCTATATACACGACGTCTTTTGACATCACATCCCCTGCCTTAACGACATTTTCTGCTGCCATTTTGGTTTTTTTAAATTTTTTATTTTATCCTGATTTATTCCTGATTTATTATTTTTTTTACTTTTGCATCAATGTTCTCACCAATGATGTATTATTGATCATTCCCACAATTTTCTTTCCGTCAAATACAGGCGCTCTTCTGATTCCTGTTTTTGCAAACAATCTCGCACAGTATTCAACGCTCAACCCCGGAGAGACAGTAATCAACGGCTTTGTCATAATTTCATGCACTTTTACTGCTTTTGGGTCTTTTCCCTGAGCAACGATCTTGCTTACAATATCCTTTCTTGTCACAATTCCAAAGGCATCATCCACATTTCTCGCATTTACTATCAAACTATATACTCTTTTAATGTTCATTTTTTTCACTGCTTCTTTAACTGTTGCACCTCCATCAATATATATTATGTCTTTTGTCATTACATCCCCTGCCTTAACAACATTTTCTGCTGCCATTTTTTTATTTTTTTTAAATTTTTTATGTTTTATTTTGATTTATTCAGATTTTTAGTTTTCCTTAAAAAATGTTTGCTAAATTTTTTGCAGCATCTTCCAAACCATTGTCAGGATTTTTTATTATTTTTACTGTTGCTCCTGTAAGTACGCCATAAGCCATTGCTATTGCCCTGTTCATTTCCTGATGCTCTTTTATACCTTCAATATCCTCGGCATCCCTTTTTCTGGATACATCTTTTGACCTTCTTTTTGAAATTTCTTCTGATGATGCCTCAAGAATTACAACTGTGTTCGGCATAATTTCTTTTAGAACCCATTCAGGAAGGCCAGGTAAATATCCATTAGGTGTCAGGATAGAAGCGTGTGTATCTATAATAACATTTTCCATTTTTCCAATCTTTTTGGCAGCATTTTTCTGGATTTCTTTCTGAATCTTTGGATCAAGTTTTCTCATTTCGTCTCTATCCTTAACCAAGCCTTTACTTTTTGCTTCATCAAACATCACATTTCCGTAATTAATATGTGTGTATTTTTTTTCTGATTTGGCAATTGCTTTTTCCAAAACTGTTGTTTTCCCTGTTCCAGGAATTCCGGTAACTACAATTTTCATCTTAAATTTTTTAAATTTTATTTATCATGTTAAATTTTAAGTTATGTTTAAATTTTCAGCAATCTTTTATGTTTTATTTATCATGTTAAATTTTAAGTTATGTTTAAATTTTCAGCAATCTTTTATGTTTTATTTTAATTTATTATTAACAAAGAGAATTATGTTTTTGGAATTAAGTATTTAAATAATAAAAAGAATAAAAGTTGAAATTAATAAATTATCAAAAAGTTATTATCAAAAAGTTAATTTATTTTTTACAATGGATTTAGAAAAAGAAACAAAACGGACTGATTTAAACGCAAAATTTTTTGGAATTGACACCGTACTTTTAATGGAAAATGCTGGAAGAAGCATTGCAGACGAATGCATAAATTTCAACAAATTTTTAATATTCTGCGGAACCGGCAATAACGGCGGAGATGGTTTGTGTGCTGCAAGACATTTACTCGCCGAAGGAAAGGAAATTCTGGTTTATTCTTTAAAAGGAGACAGAACCCTTCAAAATCAGAAAAATCTTGACATTTTGAAAAATTTTGCCAACATAAAAATAATAAAAGACAGCAAAGAAATTGAAGAATACAAAAAAGAAATTTTAAAATTTAACCCAGATGTTGTTGTTGATGCTCTAATCGGTGTCGGAAGTAAAGGAAGGTTAAGAGAGCCAATCAAGTCAATTGTCCATTTAGCAAACGAATTGAGCAACGAAATTAACTGCTACAAAATTGCCGTTGATGTTCCGACAGGAGACGACGAAATCCAGTTTAACGCTGACAAAGTTATTTCTTTTGAAATTCAAAAGACAAAAAATGCAATAATCAAGGGCATAGGAGTTCCAAAAAAAATTCGCAATATGTGTGGTGTCGGGGACTTTTTAACTGCAATGAAGGAGTACAAAGGAGACGAACATAAAGGATACTTTGGAAAGACACTGGTTATCGGGGGAAGCAGGGATTATGTCGGAGCTCCTTATCTGACTGCAAAGGCATCACAAAAATTTAATGATCTGACTTACCTTGCAGCCCCTAAATTTGTCCAGAAGCGGATTTTTGACCCGACTTTAATATTTTTGCCGTGTGAGGATGAAGAATATCTGCAAAATTTGACTGTTGATTGCACAAAATTTGAATGTGTAGCAATTGGAAACGGGATTTCATTAAAAGCAGGCAATGACCTGATAAATAATGTGATTGAAAAGGCAAAGAAGGCAGTTATTGACGCAGATGCATTGAAGTTAATAAAGCCGGAAATTTTAAATGAAAAATGTATTGTAACTCCGCATCTGGGGGAATTTAAGGCATTATTTGGCGTTGATTTGTATAACGAAGACACAGAAAACAAAGCAATGGCTGTCCAAAATTTTGCAGAAAAATACAACACAACAATAGTGCTTAAAGGAAAGACAGATATTATCGCGGATGCAAAAAGATTAAAATTTAATGAAAAGGACTGCATACGGTTAACTGTCGGGGGAACAGGTGATGTTCTTGCGGGAATTATTGCGGGAATTTACGCTCAGAATGATGATGTGTTTGAAAGTGCGTGCGCTGGGACGTTCTTAAACGGATTGGCGGGAGAAATTTTATTCGGGAAGAATTCAAATTTTGATGCGATGGAATTAGTTGATGCAATTCCTGAGGCGATAAAATTTTGCAGAGAATTTGAATAAATTTATGAGAACGAGAAATTATTTTATAATACAGGGGCGCCTGGGGCAATAATAATTCTGAATAAAAATAAGGAATGTGAAAGGAAAGGCAAAATTTTATTTATAAATGCAAGTAATGAATTTGAAAAACGCCCGGAAGTCAGGAAGCTGGACATTCTCGCAGAGAAAAATATGAAAACCATGGGCGAAATTTATAAAAATTTTAAGTAACTACTCGGGGTAGGAAATTTACCTGCGATTTTAAAATCTCAAAGATTTTAAAATATCCGAACGAAGTGAGGTTATTTTCAAAACGCAAAGTTTTGAAAATATGAGAGCGAAGCGAACTTATTTTAAAATCTCAAAGATTTGAAAATATCCGAACGAAGTGAGCGTA
>MNZY01000094.1 GCA_001873845.1 Candidatus Altarchaeum sp. CG2_30_32_3053
CCACAGCAGATAATGAATAACTACTTGCTGTCTTATTTATTGTTATATTTGGACACGCAACAAAAACAGTTACATTTGCAGTTGCATTTACAATTTTTCCTGAATAATTACCTGTTACATTGGCAATATTTGTTGTTGTCTGGTTTATTGTTGTTGTGCAGTTGCATTTCATTGATTCATTAACTGTCAAATTATCCTTCGGACAGACAATATTATTGCATTTATCATCACTGACATTAACATTGCTTAAAGGAACATTTCCAGTATTTGTTACATTGTAATAATAAGTTACACTTCCTCCACCAACATGTAATGAATAATTACTTGCTGTCTTATTTATTGTTATATTTGGCTGCAGGTATAAGAATTTACATCCCCCGTCTGTTGCACTTGAATCATTCCATCCGTCTGGTTTATCACATGTATTATTATCTCCAGAACTTAAAAGCCAAGCTGAAGAATTAAAATCCAAATTAGTATTATTATAAACTTTATTTGAATTTATGGTTGAATTTGATTGCTGGGAGAAAATTCCAACACTGTTATTTAAAATTTTATTTCCTTCAATAGTATTATTTGAATTATTACTTGTTGTTATTCCTGTTTCATTGTTGTTTGAAATGGTATTATCCAAAATTTTGTTGAAATTTGAATTGAAATATGTATAAATTCCTGATTTTTTGTTTGAACTTGCTGTGTTGTTTAATAGGTTGTTGTTTGATGAATAATATAAATAAATTCCTACAGTATTTGAACTTGCTGTGTTGTTTATTATGGTGTTATTTGCGGAAAAGTGCAAAGATAGTCCTTCACTATTTAAATTTAATGTATTGTTAATAATGGTAACATTTGACGCTGAATCTAAATGAATTCCATAAGAGTAGTTTGTTACCTTACAGTTTTTGATGGTTATATTGTTTTTATTTGCTACAATTATCCCATATCCGCTTTCCGATCCTTTAAGAGTTGCGCCATTACAATCCAATACAACATTTGATGAATTTATAATTAAAATCCCCTCTGCACCTAAATCTGATAAGTTGTAGGTGTTCCTACATAGAGTTAAACTTCTATTTACGATTAAATTGTCTATTGCCGGAACAACTGATGCATTATTATCATCGCAGTCGTTTCCAGATGGACATCCTATGGAGTTGTATTCATAAAACCCATCGTTATCTTTATCCTCGCATCCGGAAACAACATATATTGACGTGTTTGCTTCATTATTACTATAATCTTTTTCTGTAACATTTTTATCTATTAATGTCACTTTAACATAAATTTTGTGAGAACCTTTTGTCGTTTCATAAGTGGATTTAACATCTTTTGTTCCAAAAGCAGGAATGTTGTAAATTGTTTTATTTACATCAATTTGCTTGTCGCCATCAAAGAATTGAACAATTGCTTCCGATACATCCAGTGCTCCAAGATTACGGATAACTGCACTGACAGTTATTATATCTCCACTAACAGGATTATTATTTGAAAATTTTATATCTTCCTTATAAACACCAATGTCCGGCTTACTTATTAAATTTGCAGTTTTATTTTTCACTATGTTATTTGCTTCTTCCTGATTTACAGCACAAACACCCATGTCAACATAATTCAAACGAATAACGAGGTCAAAGCCGGATGAAACGACATAATGTCCTCCGTTAAGGTGTACGGTATGTACATTAATGGTGTTTTTAGCAATTCCTGAAGGAACAGTATTGATATATGAAGGCTCAACAGGGAATATATAATACCCATTAGGAATAGTATCTTCAAGAAAACCTACTTCATAGCCGTTAAGCGAAATGCGGACATCATGTGGATAATAGTTTGTAATAGGCTGTGGAAGAGTAAAATATGTTACTAAATAAGCGTCTTTAATGTTCCCTATATTATTCCATGCACCGTCCCATGTGCCAATCCACGTGCCATCCCATGAACCATTCCAATTACCTTTCCAATTACCTTTCCAATCACCATCCCACGAACCATTCCAATTACCTTTCCAATCACCATCCCACGAACCATCCCATGTGCCATTGATTGTGCCGTTCCATGTTCCTATCCAAGGATCTTCTGCATGCCATGTTCCAATTCCCGTACCTTCCCATTTTCCGATACATTTCCCCTTTCCGGTTCCATTCCATGTGCCGTTACACATGCACCCACCCATTTCTAATGGAATACATGTACCGTTACATATTCCATGGTAATTCTCTGTACAATTACATAGTGTGGAATCCCAATTAGTGTTGTTTGTACAATTACATATACTAGTTCCATTCCATAATCCAATACACTTGCCGTACCAAATTATCCATTCGCTCCACTCATGTTCTTTACCTGGTGGAGGTTCTTCTTCACTTCCTCCACTACCACTTCCAGTACCAGTACCTGTTCCAGTACCTGTTCCAGTACCTGTTCCCGTACCAGTTCCACTTCCAGTACCTGTTCCCGTACCAGTTCCCGTACCAGTTCCACTTCCAGTACCTGTTCCCGTACCTGTTCCACTTCCAGTACCTGTTCCAGTACCAGTTCCACTTCCAGTACCTGTTCCTGTTCCCGTACCAGCACCAGGGCCCTGTACAGTGCCTCCCGGGACACTTACCGATGGAGAAATATTTGGCCTATTGGTGCAATACCAGTCTGTTGTATGTGAATTATGATTTATTTCTCGTGACGGATTCCTATCAGGGAATGCTGACTTCCATTGATTACGGCAACTATCAACGGCTGATATAACACCCACTCCTGCTGATACATATCCAAAACCCGGACGAACTTTGCCTGCTATATCTCCATATATTCCTGCACCTGTCCCCAATGCGCTTCCTCCTAATCCAACTCCACTTGCTACAGAAGGATCATTATATGTGTCAATTGCTGTTATTGCTAGACTTGCACCAGATGCGATCCACCCTGGAGGACCCGGAATAGCAATTCCAACAGCCAATGCATTACCTGCACCACATTTTATAATAATAGCTGCTCCCAACAAAACATCCCAAAAGCCAACATCTGAGCCGACCCATATCATCTTATCATAGGTATAACCAACTGATGGAGAAACATCAAGCAAAAGAACTGCTGATGTGCCCACTGAAAAAGTAACATTGAATTTAATAATACTGCCGTTTTCATAATATGCGGGAATCGTTGTATCAATTGGATAAGAAATATTTGCCTCAAGAGATATGTTTTCATTGTAAGAATACAAAGTCATTCCATTTTCAGCCACAACTTCAATACTTAATGTTTTGTTTACAGTCTTATTTGAAATTATAATATAACTAAATGTATATTCTGTTTCATTTTCTGTTGGTTCAACATCCTGCAAATCCATAATTATTTCAGGGTCATCTGCAAGCATAGTGTGATTGATATTTACAGTAATTACATAATTCTTATCCTCTTTGTATGGGAATGGAACCCAGAAGGTATAATTCTTTTGTTTATATATTGCGGACTCATCTGCTACAACAAGATGAATGGGTCTGGACAAAGAAACGCCGGATGAAGATTTATATGCAATACTTACAGAATAATTTCCAGAAGGTATCGCACTTGTATTAAATATGGCTTCGTTATTTATAATCTTACCTTGTATTATTACTTGCTTGAACGGATCTAAATCCCATTGTAAATAAAGAATTGGCATTCCACTCAAATTTGTATCGTTGATTGTTGCTTTAAATACATAAGGCGCATTATCCAGCGTTATTGAATCGTTGTAGTAACCATAATAATCAGGGTTACTATCCAAGTAAAAATTATTAAAGTAATTATTTGTATTTTCATAAGTAGTATTTGTATCTGAGACACTTGCCCATGAAATACTTTTTGGATATACAGTATATAAAGGAGTTGTGTTTACTGAAAAATATCTTTTTTCTGTTGTTAATGCGTAATCAATTAATTTTGCTTTATATGAATAATTGCCTGCCGGACCATGAGCATTAAATAAAATTTTACCAAAAACATCACTTCTACTATTAAGAATAATTTCATCATTAGTGTTTTCATTTTTGAGAATTAATGAAACTCTTTTATCCTGGGAAGGTATTCCCTCTTCAGTTACATCAACTATTATCTGTGCCATAAATATTAAATTATTACCTACTCTGTACGATTCAACAAGTATATTTTCATCAGGATTAGTATTCATTGATTCATCATTGTCATAATATTCTGAAAATTTAATATCCATTGCAGGCGTATGCCCGATAAATATCTTTTTTCCAGTACCGCAACTGAAAGATGTCGTTAAATTAATTGTTTGTCCTGCACCTTCAACAAATATTATTGCGTTAGCAAGTCCAGTTGAGCCAGGAACAATTTGTGGAGTTACTTCAAATTCAACATACTTTCCACCGTAAAGATAACCGTGTGTGATTGAAGGTGAAAAATACAACTTGCTCGCAACAGATTCCTCTGCAAAAATTTTAAGGTCTGTTATTGGATCGCCATGATTTGTTACTCTGAATTTCTTTTTTAATGTTGCAGAGTCAAAGTCAATTTCTTCTATTGTAAAATTGAAATATGGTATGTGTACATGAACATGAATATATGCAAAATCGGAAATGTTCTCACTTATGTTTGTTTCAGCATCAATACTCATTAAATTAACAATAAAATCAAAATTTTCCTGCAATACATCCTGTGCATGTATTGCTAAATCAAGAATAACTGTCTGCCCCGGATTGAGTGTAATTATTTTATCAGAAGAGCCATTTCCTACAAAATTGATAATTATATCATTGTACGGGTTTGTCAGGTGTGCAAGTAATTGGTGTGCTTTATTATCTGTATTTTGCACGGCAACATACCTATGCTGATCATAGTTTCGTTCAACCTTAAAATAATAATTCTTTTTCGTAAATGAAAGTCCATTATCAATGTAAAACGAATTCACACTACTCGTTGCACTGCCGCATGTTGAATTACTCCTGACATAATAGGAATATTGTGTATTTCTTGTTAAATTTTCAATTAACACAGAATGGGCAAGTCCGGAAGTGCCAGAATATACGGTATAATTTGTTGCATTTGCTAATTTGAAAAAGACCTCAGTAGTAGCATTTATTAATGTATTCCAGGATATAAGGACATCTGTTGAGCCAATATGTTGACTATTAGATGGCTTTAAATTGAATATTTTTTCTCCTGGCTGCACATTTAAATAGGAAGTATCACTCTGTGTTGTGTTTGTATTTATGGATTTCACTGTTGCAGTAAGAGAATATGAACCTGTGGAAATGCTACATGAATACGGAACTGAAACAAACACTTTGATGTTTCTCATTTCGCCGGCGCTTAAATATACTACCTCTTTTTCAATAGAATACCATGTATTATTGATTCCTGAAATATTTAATGAAAAGTTTGCAGGAGTAGAGCCGTAATTATTTATCGTTAGAATATATGTTACATTTCCACCAATTCCAACATCTTGGGAATATGGTTTAAGACTAATTGTAAATAGTTCTATGGTTGAAACCTCAAACGGCAGATTAATTGCTAATTTATTATTACTCTCATTTGTTTCAGATACACTATTGTAATTATCTACAAAGACACTTGCATTATGCATTCCCGGGCTTGCTGTCCATGTGTATAGGAGTACTTTTGATTCTCCCGGAAGTAGTTTGGCCACATACACTGTTCTTGAGTAATAATTATCTATTTTAAGTTCGGTGTAAAAGTTATTTGCACTTCCAGAACCGACATTTTTAATTGTCACATTGTATTTTACATTGTCTCTATCTTTAATGTTTGATTCTGGCTCCCATGTAATATTTTCCACAATTAAATCTGGATATACAACAATAGGCAATAATTGAGAAAGTTCGTTATTGGTTTCATTTGATTCAGCAATGTAATTATTGGCATCTACTACCACTTTAATTATATGGCTACCGGACAACGCCGCCCAAGTTTTATATATAATTTTTGACTTGTTAACAGAAAAATTACAAACATAATAGCCACCTATATATGTGTTATCTATATAGAAATTTACATAGAAGCATCCAGTTATGTTCCCGTCACCAATATTTTTAATTTCCGCTTTAAATGTTAATGTGTCTCCGGCATCAATTCCTGTTTCAGGATTCCGTGTAATATTTAAGACAGTTAAGTCTGGATATTTAATGCTGAAGGGCAATACCGCTGAATTTTCATTATTATTTTCGTTTGATTCTTGCACACTGTTGTATTGGTCAACAACAACCTTAATTGTGTGATCCCCTGGTGTCGCTGTCCACGAAGCTAATACAATTTTTGACTGATTAACAGATAAACCACAGGTATATACATGGCCAATATAAGAATTGTCAATGTAGAAATAAGTGTAGAAACACCCACTCGTATTACCTACTCCAATGTTTTTTATAGTGGCATTAAATTTTACAGTATTACCTGCATCAATTCCTGATGTCGGTGACCATGAAATATTTGAGACAATGAAGTCTGGATATTTAATACTGAAGGGTAATACCACTGAATTTTCATTATTATTTTCGTTTG
>MNZY01000051.1 GCA_001873845.1 Candidatus Altarchaeum sp. CG2_30_32_3053
TATATTTCCCACATTTATTTTATGCCCTATTAGCACGAAAATTAAGCACTAAAAAAACAGATATTTTTTCTAATTTTTTTATATTTACCCTTTACCGCACGCTGTTTTTCTGAAAATTTATTTGCTGAAAATTTTAAAAATTCCAAGTTAACAAAATAATACGATTACTCTATCTTGTTTTTAAATATTTTTACTTTACCAATAGTTAACTTGGACTTTTTGAGGTCAAACTCACAGCATTGACCGTCATTTTCGTTATTTTTTTCGTGCTAATGGCATAGAAACTAAAAGCGTAAAATAACGCTACAGTTGGACAAGCTCATATTTTGGGAAAATTTAAATTATTAAATAAGAAACGAATAAAGATAAACAAATGTAAAATAAATTTATCTGGGTTATTTGAATCTTGTGGGGTGGTTGAATTCAAAAATCACGGGTAAAAACATGGTTTTAGTGGGGGAAGTTGGGTTTAACTAGTAGAATAACACAAACATAGCAAATTGTTTTGTCTAAATTACTGCAATCATTCTTTCAATACTCTTCCTTGCTTTGTTCATAATGTCTTTGTCCATATTTATTTCATATCTTTCTGACTTTAACGCGTTATAAACACTTTTCAAAGTTGTCATTTTCATATTCGGGCATATAGCAGCATTTGAAGACGGATAAAATTTCTTGCCGGGATTTTCCTTTCGCAAACGGTAAATTATTCCGATTTCAGTTCCAACTATAAATTCGCTGTTGTCTGAACTTTTCACAAATTTTATCATTTGTTCTGTTGAGCCGACAAAGTCAGCAATTTCCCGGACATCTCTTATACATTCCGGGTGTGCGATAAATTTTGCGTTCGGATGCTGTGCCTTTGCATTTCGGACATCATTAACAGATATATGATGATGTGTCGGGCAATTCCCAAATCTAGGTATCGTAATTATATTTTTATTTATGTGTTTTTTTGCGTAGTCGGCTAAATTTGCATCAGGTCCGAAAATTATAGTATCATTTGTTACGGACTTTAAAATTTTTACCACATTTGCCGATGTGCACGCATAATCAGATAACGCCTTACAGGACGCATGGGTGTTCACATAAAGCACAACTGATGGATTTTGTGACTTAAATTTTTCCTTTGTGGTTAAAATTTCTTCCGGGGAAAGCATCATCGCCATCGGACACATTGCCTTTTCAGGAATATAGACTTTCTTGTCCGGATTTAAAATTTTTGCCGTCTCTGCCATAAAATCAACGCCGCAGAAAATTATGATGTCTGCCATTGTTTTAACGGCCTCTATTGAAAGTCCCAGTGAATCTCCTGTGAAATCGGCAATATCCTGAATTTCCGGGCGCTGATAATTGTGTGCAAGTATTACTGCTTTCTTTTCTTTTTTTAACTTTAAAATTTCTCTGATGTAATCACTGTTTTCCATCCTGTAATAAACCGGTTGATGAATAGATATAAATTTATAGATAAATAAATTAAAAATTGGCAGGACATAATTACATTTTAACAACTTTATTTTTTCAACAAAATTTATTTTGTAACAAAAGTTTCCCATTTCAATTTATATTTCTTGTTATCAATTTTGTTTGATAATTTATATCTTTTTTAAATGCACATTAGGAGGATGTCCAATAATTAGAATTTTTGAAAATGTTCCTCTAAAATGCCTTTAATGATTTCAATAAAGTTGAAATCACAGAATAAATCCTAAACTTTGTAGTTGTATCTTCTGAATAATTATTTTCTGTTTCTATATGCTACTGGCATGATTCTATAATTTTTATTGTTTTTATTTATACTCTAATCCTAATATATAATAGCCATTAAATAGGTAAAATGAAGAAAAATATTGTTGAAACAAAAGAGAAAAAAGCATCATACCTAATGGTGCCTCTAAAAATATTCAGAAATAGAAAAATAGGCGTTTTGGAAAGTTTGGTTGAGTATTTGAAAGACAAAGAAAATATGCGATTTTCTGAAATCGCAAAAACTCTGGACAGACATTATAGTACAATAAGAACAAGTTATGTTAAAGCAAAAGAAAAGAAAGGAGGTGATAAAAAATGACATATTTCTCTGATTTATCTGGACAAAACTATTTGTTCCATCCGAGCATCACGAATATGATACTATCTGAATATAGCATTTGCTCGCTTGTAAATGAAGTTGTTGAGTCGCTGGATTTTATAAAAATAGATGAAAAATCTAATAACTATGGATACTTTGTTAATTGATAACAAAACAGATAGAAAATGATTTTAACGAAAATATTTGCAGGAGAAACAAAGAAAGCGATTGAAAAAATACCTATCGCAAAATCTTTTTTTGTTGGAAAGATATTTGATTTTTTCAACATGGGAAAATCAATTGAAAAGGCTGGCATTAAGAAGAGGAGCGGGATTTCAGCAGAACTTATTGCACTTATTTACTCACTTTTTGGCGTCTCTGATGCAAAATCAATTGTAGGGTTAATGGAACAAGTAAAAGAAGATAGATTGCTTAAAGAAATATAGTAAATTTGCTAACTTTTTGTACCGTTATCAAATTTACGAGTATAGTCATTTTACTGCAAAAAGTCAGTAAAATGACTATAAATCGAATTATAAGAAATACACCTACATAAGAAAAGGTATTCTTGATGATATTCCCCACATACAATTATCAAGAGCGGCGATTATTGTAAGAAACGAATATAAGGAAAAAATTCTTAAATTTTTGGTGCTGGCCCACTAAAATTGGGATAATTATATATTTGTTTTTTTTACTAATATTTTTATAAGTTATAGGACTTACTTAGATTATTTTGTAAATGAACATAAAAAGTCAAGAATTCATATCTGCCTTGCGTAAGTCCTGTAATGTTTAAAATTAAACTTATGCTATCTAATTTTAATTTTTAAGCAGATTTTTAAAAGATCTCTCACAAAATAATTATCCCAACTTAAAGACTCGGCAAAATCCTCTT
>MNZY01000092.1 GCA_001873845.1 Candidatus Altarchaeum sp. CG2_30_32_3053
GATGTGGATAACCTTTGCACTGCATTGTTTCCATTTGTTAATAATATTCCAAAACTCCGAAAAAAATATCACGACGTTAGAAAAGGACCGGAAATACCAATTCACGACAGCAAACGACTCAATATTTTGGAAAATTTCTTAAATGTTCTGGAATCCACAGAAGTTCAAGATACATTAATTTCTGAACTTCAATCCATACTATGTGTAACAAATGAAGCAGAAACGACTTGCTGAGAACCCAAGTCTATCTTGACGCTATGGGGATTTTCTATCAGCACATTTGGCTGAACTCTTGAGTCCGAGCACGAAACAAGTGTTATAATCGGATGCTGGGAGGCAATATGATGAGTAAAATAATGCTCGGTGTGTTTTTTTACATAATTGTCATTTCTGTTAACAATTTCCTCAACAATTTTACTATGTTTCATTTTATCCTTTTATCCTTTGTGAAATCTGGTTAAAAAATTAAATTTTTAAAATTTTACCACATTTTTCAGCAATCCATCTACTTTTCAACAAAAACAGATATCCGATTCCAAAGCCAATTACAAAACCGGCAAGCACATCATGTGGATAATGCTGCCCCAGATAAATCATCCCAATACCAACCAAAGTTGCATAAACAAGCAGGATTACAAAATATTTTCTTAAATAGACCAAAAACGGCAAAGCCGCAAATGCAATTGCAGTATGCCTGCTTGGAAATGAATTAGAGTCCTTACAGAAAGGAAAATTTATATCATGCATTACTTTGCACGGCCTGTCTTCATGCACTACTTCCTTAATTACAGTTGTTGCTATTCCTGTTAGGATAAATGCCAGAAAAACAGGTAAAATGACTGGAATTACGGACCTGATATTTGTCTCTATGTTAATATTTTTAAGTTTATCCTTTTCAATAAGTAATGCCAGGACAACTATTACGGGAATCAGAAAATACAAAGAAGTTATTAAATTAAAAACCATATCCAAAAGCGGATTTGAAATTTCGTTTATAAAATTAAACAGGGACATTTTATTTTTTTAAATTTTTATTAGGTATGTAATTCAAGGTTATAAATTTAAATTTCCCATAAATTTATCAATTCGCTCCAGTGCCTTCTCAATATTTTCGGTTGATGTGGAATAAGAAATTCTGACATATCCTTCTCCGTCCTTTCCGAACAAATTTCCCGGAATTACAACGACCTTTTCCTCATTCAACAGTTGTTCTGCAAAATTTTCTGATGACAACCCGCTTTGCTTTATATTTGGAAATATATAAAATGCCCCCTTTGGTTTAACTGCGCTTATATTCTTAATTTCGTTCAAACGTTTATAAAGTAAATTCCTCCGCAGTTCATAAATTCCAGCCATTGCATGGACATCCTTTTTGCAGTCATCAAATCTTAAGGCAGCATATTGTGAAATTGAAGGAGCGCAAAGCATTCCATACTGATGGATTTTCATCATACCTTCTATAATTTCTTTACCTGCTGCAACATAACCAAGTCGCAGTCCGGTCATCGCATAACTCTTTGAAAAACCATTGACCGTAATTGTCCTTTCCTTCATCTCGGGAAGTGATGCAATACTAAAATGTTCCTCATTGTCGTAAATCAGATATTCATACAATTCATCACTTATAACCATCAGATCATTCTTTATGGCAATATCTGCGATTTCCTCAATGTCTTTCCTCCTTAATACAGCACCTGTCGGATTGTTAGGGGATGCGAGAACTATACACTTCGTCCTTTTTGTCAGCCGTTTTTCAACTTCTTCAGGCAATAATCTAAATTCATCTTTTTCATAAGCCGGAACTACTATGGGAATACCTCCTGAAAGTACTGTTGTCGGAATGTATGCAACATAACTTGGAGAAGGAATTAAAATTTCATCGTTTGGATTTACAATTGTTCTGAATGCCAGATCCAGTCCCTCTGAACTTCCTGCGGTAATTAAAATTTCCTTTTCAGATGATGCAAAAATTTTGTTTTCTTTGCGTAACTTTTTGGAAATTTTTTCCCTCAACTCCGCAAGCCCGTAATTAGAGGTATAATGATTATGGGAATTTTCTATTGCCCTTATTGCACCGTCCTTGATTCTCTCGGGAACATCAAAATCCGGCTCACCGATTCCGAGTGTAATTACTTCTTTCTCCTTTCGTGCCAGATCAAAAAATTTCCTAATTCCTGATGGTTCGACTTTACAAACCCTGTCAGAAATTTTTTTCATTTTACATACAACAATATCTGTTTAAATTAAAAACCAAAGAAAAGAAACAAAATATAAAAATAAAAAAACAGAATAAAAAATAAAAGGCGAAATGTCCTGCGGATTACGCAGATTACGCACTATGAGCGCCTTTAATTTTAACCAAACAGTGCAGATAATCCCGCTGCTGCATCCTCTTCACTGTCTTTTTTCTCCGTTTCTTTTTTCTCCTTTTCTTCCTTCTTTTCAGTGGGTTGTGCCGGTGCTGACTGTGCCGGTGCTGGTTGTGCAACTACCTGTGAGGCAGCATTTTTAAGTACATCCTCTATATTCACACCTTCAAGTGATGTCACAACTGCTTTAACCATAGCATCATTTACTTTTACATTTGCCCCAACCAGTACCTTTGTCAGATTTTCTTCGTTTATTGATTGTCCCGCACTGTGAAGTAATAACGCCCCATACATATATTCCATTTTATCTGATTAAATTTATTTTGTCTTATTAACAAATTTTTGATAATTAATTTAAATTGTAATATTAAATTTATAGTAACTATTCAACAATCCCAAAAAATACGCTCACTTCGTTCGGAGATTTAAAATTTCTAATGAAATTTAAAATAAGATTGAAAATCTTGTAAATTTTTAAAGATTGAAAACTTGTAGTTTTCAGCATTTCAAAAATCTCACAGATTTTTTAAAGATTGAAACCAAAGGTTTCAACATTTCAAAATTTCATTTTGAAAATACTCTCTGAATAGTTACAATTTATCAATATATCAAATTTTGTTCTGCGACCTGCCACCAAGTAGTCATAGCAATTAGTTATTATCTAGTTTGCTCCTACAGGCCATCCAGGTGCAGTGTACCTCTCGTTTTGGAGATATGCACATTTTTTGCATCTTTCGCATACCTGCTCGCCGAAGAGATTACACGAGCTGATATTTCCACATATAAATTAGACTACTAAACTAAATATTTGAAATTTTAATTATTTGAAATTTTAATTATCTTAAATTTTAATTTTAAATCTCCCCTGATTAGGTCAACTTGCGGATAGAAACAGAATAAAAGTTTTCAGATGGCAGCAGGTGTTAAATCAGGGGAACAAAAATAAGACCATGCTAAAACCGATGTTAGATAAAATTTCATAGAATTTCTTACAGTAAAAATTTAATAAAATTTAAAAAATGTCTAAAAACGACTATAAAATAAAGGATATAAATCTCGCAGAAAGCGGAAAGAACAAGATTGAATGGGCAGAAGATCACATGCCAGTCCTGATGGAAATAAAAAAGGAATTTGAAAAAACAAAGCCATTAAAAAATTTAACTGTTGGATTTGCTTTGCATGTGACAAAGGAAACAGCTGTTCTTGTTAAAACATTAATTGCAGGCGGGGCAAAGGTTGCAATTGCTGGATGTAATCCTCTGTCAACACATGATGATGTTGCAGCGGCATTGGCAAGTGATGGAGTTAATGTTTATGCATGGAGGGGCCTGTCAACAAAGGACTATTATGAATGTATTGGCCGTGTTCTTGACCACAAGCCAGACATTACTGTTGATGACGGATGCGACCTTGTAACAGTAGTTCATAAAGAAAGACCTGAATTAATCAGGAAAATTAAAGGCGGATGCGAGGAAACAACAACAGGAATAATACGGCTGAATGCGATGGAAAAAGACAATGCCTTAAAATATCCTATGCTGGCAGTAAATAATGCGATGACAAAACACTTTTTTGATAACCAGTATGGAACAGGACAATCTACAATAGACGGGATTTTAAGGGCAACATCGGTTTTGTTTGCGGGAAAGAATGTTGTTGTTTGCGGATATGGATGGTGCGGAAGAGGTGTTGCAGCAAGGGCAAAAGGTATGGGTGCAAATATTATAGTTACCGAAGTGGATTCGATAAAGGCACTGGAAGCAGCGATGGACGGATACAGGGTTATGAAGATGGACGAAGCGGCAAAAACAGGAGATATTTTTATAACAATTACAGGAGATGTTGATGTCATCAGAAAAGAGCATATTGAAAATATGAAAGACGGAGCAATATTGGCAAATTCAGGCCACTTTAACTGCGAAATAAATGTCCCGGAACTTGAGTCATTGTCAAAGAACAGGAAAGAAATAAGGGATAATACAGTCAGATATATCTTAAAGAACAACAAAAAAATTTATTTGCTTGCCGAAGGACGGCTGGTAAATTTAGCAGCAGCAGAAGGGCATCCGAGTGAGGTTATGGATATGTCGTTTGCAAATCAGGCACTAGCTGTCCTGTATATTGCCAAGCATAAACTTGATGTTAAAGTACATGATATACCTGCGGAGATTGATAAAAAGGTTGCTGATTTGAAATTAAAGACGATGGGTATTGAAATTGATGAACTTACAAAGGAACAGAGAAAATATTTAAATTCATGGGAAGAAGGAACATAAATTTTAAAATCAGATTAATCATGGAAATTTTGCCGGCAAAGTTTAAATCGGATAATATTGTATCTGTGAATATAATTGCAGATATTCACGGAAATTTTGACAGCGAAAAAATTTTACGGATATCAGAAGAAAGAGGGATATCAGAAATTTTTATATTGGGTGATTTTTCTCCGCACGGAAGTATCGGAAGTTTGGAAAATGTTGAAAATTTTTTAAAGACACTCGCACTTCATAGAAAAATTTATGCAATTCCTGGGAATTGTGATGGCAGAGAAATTTTAAAAATTTTTGCCCAGTTTAAAATCAATTATCACGGAAAAACCGGAAGTGTGGCCGGAATAGATGTGGATTTCATCTTTTTCGGCGGCTCAAATATAACTCCGTTTAATACAGTTTTTGAATACAGAGAGGATGAAATTTATAAGGCCTTAAAGAAATTGTTTGAGGGAGCAAGATCAGACAGAAAAATTTTACTGACACATTGCCCACCCTTTAATACAAAATGTGATTTTGCCAACGGAAGGCATGTCGGAAGTACTGCGATAAGAAAGCTCACAGAGGAATTTCAGCCGGAAATAAATTTCTGCTCGCATGTGCATGAATGTTACGGAAAAGAGGACTTTATCGAAAAAACAAGAATTGTGAATGTCGGAGAATTGAGAAAGGGGGGGGTAATATTGAAATGTGGAAAGGATAAATTTGAAACAGAGCGTATAAATTTTTAGGTAAATTTTAAGTAACTTCTCAATAACTTGTGGAAAAATGATAAAATCAACTGGTTGTGTGCCATATAAAGGGGAACATAAATTTGTAGAAATTTAATTAAAAATGTGATTATTCATAGGGTATTTTCAAAATGAAATTTTAAAATACTAAAACCATTGGTTTTAATCTTTAAAAATCTACAAGATTTTCAATCTTTAAAAATTTACGGAATTTTTAAATGAGAGTGAAGCGAACTTATTTTCAAAGTTGTTTGAAAAGACACGAACGAAGTGAGTGGAACAAAATGGGCGTAAAATTTCAACAAATACAAAAAATTGTATTTGCTCAATATTGGGCAGTAATCCACTCTTATTTTACGTGAGTATAATGGTAATTTACCTCCACTTATTGAGCAAGTTCCTGCAAAGCTACAGGACAATCTACAAGACACACAATTTGGTAACAATCTAAAAGCATTTATCGTCTATCTTTATTATGTAGGAAGAGTTACTGAACATAAGATTAAGTTACTGAACATAAGATTAAAGATATATTAGAAGAAGCCGGCATAAGTGTCTCTGAAGGTGAAATTTCAAATATTCTGACAAAAGAAAAGAAGGATGAATTCACAAAAGAAAAAAAAGATATATTTGAAGTAGGAATGGAACATTCTGAGTACGTTCATGGTGATGATAGTGGAGCAAGGCATAAGGGCATAAACCACCATGTCCATGTTTTTTGTACCGCACTATTTACAGCATTCTTCATCACCATGTCTAAAAGTAAAAAAGAAATTAGGGAGATTCTGGGGCTTAAAGAAAATGAGCAACTTGATAAAATACTCATTACAGATGATGCAAAACAATATTATTATATTGCAATTCTACATGCTTTGTGTTGGATTCATGAAATAAGGCCATATAGAAAATTGGGTGCTCATCCCTTTAAGTTGGGATAATTATTTTGTGAGAGATCTTTTAAAAATCTGCTTAAAAATTAAAATTAGATAGCATAAGTTTAATTTTAAACATTACAGGACTTACGCAAGGTAGATATGAATTCTTGACTTTTTATGTTCATTTACAAAATAATCTAAGTAAGTCCTATAACTTATAAAAATATTAGTAAAAAAAACAAATATATAATTATC
>MNZY01000097.1 GCA_001873845.1 Candidatus Altarchaeum sp. CG2_30_32_3053
AAAAAAAATAATTTAAAATAAAATAGTAAAAAAATAAAATAATATTTAGGAAAAATTTAAATTATTAAATGTAGAAATGAATAAAGATAAATGAAGGTAAAATAAATTTATCCGGGTTTGTTTCTACCGCAGATTATTATACGAAATTTTAAAACAGAATAAGAGGATAAATTTAATAAGAGGATAAAAAATTAAAACAGGTAAAAAAGATGAAATATGAGGTCAAGAATTTGTAAAAAATGTAACCCATGCCATCAACCTAAAAACTGTAACCCATGCCCTCAACCTTTCTACATAATATTTTAATTTATTTTCGTAATTATTAAATCATAAAATTTAAAAATGTGTCAATCAGAGGCAGCCGTAACTGCAAGAGAAGTCGTTAGTGTATTGCCAAGAATATTAATGGAAGAACCTGCATTAAAGTATGAAATTTATGCTATACTTGAAGAACACTTTCCTCCAAAGGAAGAGTTTAACAGGATTTTGGAGGAGATAGAAAAATCAAGGATAGAGACCAATAAGAGATTTGCAGAGGCGAGAGAAGAAAGCAACAGGAGGTTTGAAGCGATAGATAAGAGATTTGCAGAGGCGAGAGAAGAAAGCAACAGGAGGTTTGAAGCGATAGATAAAAGGTTTGAAGCAGTAGACAGAAGGTTTGAAGCAGTAGACAGAAGGTTTGAAGCAGTAGACAGAAGGTTTGATGCAGCAGATAAAAGATTTGATAAAATTGAAGCAACCCTTGGTACGGTTCAAAAAACAGTGGAAAAACTCACTCTTGATATTGAAGAAGAGGCAAGAGAGGTTGGAAATTATAAATTAAGGGAGAAAAATATAGATATTGAATTAGACCGGTTTGAAATTCCCCAGGTTATTGAAATTGACATTTACGGCTGTAATGATGAATTATGCGTTATCGGAGAATGTAGTGTAAGAGCAGGAGTTAGTATTTTGGACAAACTGGAAAGAGATATGAAAAAACTAAAAGAAAGTGCCCCTGAAAAAATTAAAGGAAAAGTTATAAAGTTAATATATACATCATTACCTGTGGGGGATCTCATAGAAGAAGCAAAAAAGAAAAATGTGTGGGTGCTCAGAAGAGAAAAAGAGGTTACAGATCTTGTTATTGATACAACATAAGGTAGAATAATATGCACGAATTTCTGTTGTTGTGTGCCAACTCACATCTTTTATTTTTTATTTCAAAATTTAAATTTGATTGCTGTTATTTTTCAACCTTACAAGTTTAACCATATCCAAAATTTAAGCAATTGTATAAAAAAAGTGCCATTAACCCATACAACACGTAACCTTGTTTTTATTATTCAAAAAATAATTGATAAGAATAATCATAAAATTTTTATTAAAATGATTAGTATAGATCTACCTCAAATCATGGAAAAAAAGATAAATGCTTTAGTAGAAGGAGGATATTATCCAAATATAAACGAACTCATAAAAGACGCTTTTAAGTCACTCCTGGAAAGTAAAGCAGATTTGAAAATATCTACTGCTTTGGAAATATACAAAAAAGGAGATGTAACTCTTGGGAGAGCATCAGAGATTGCAGGACTATCTATATGGGAATTTAAAGAAATATTAAAAAGCAGAGGCGTAAAGATTATTGTTGAAGCACCTTCAAAGGATGAACTGGACGAACAAATAGATCTTATGAAACATTGAGAATGAATATCATATTTGATACTGATATTTTAAGCATCTTTGCTAAGGCAAATGTGATTCAATTGCTTGAAAAATTGCATTAGACAGTTGTGAAATAACTTAAACTCAAAAACAGGTAATTTTTGATACTTCAAACCCTTGTAGATAATTAAAAACTACGCGTGTAAAGTGTTCGTTTACTCAGTGAGGTTGGAAAGGATATTGGCAAACAAACATAATTATCAAATCGTATTAAATTACTTTAAAGACAGACACTAATTAAAGACAACATTTTAATATTGCCCAAAAAAATGGAAAAAAAACTTACAAAAGAGGAAAGGGAAAAACAAGATAAAAAACTAACGGAAAGCGAAAGAAATAAAATAAAACATGGGATAGTTGGCGCCTTGAAGAAGACCATCTATTTGTCTCCGGAAGATTTTAAAAAAAGTATAGAAATAACAGAAAGGGAATATTAACCAGATTTATCTAATTGGTGAAACAAATTTTTTGGCAGATTTGGGTTACCGGCAGGATAAAAATGTAGTACATCTATTTGACTTTGTGTTGGCAGGCAGAATAAATTTGGTCGTACCGGAGATATCACTTCATGAAATGTTGGAAGTTTTTACAAAAAAATGTGAAAGTGTATCTGATTGGCAGGAATAATATCATAATTAAATTTTAAAATCACTTTACCATCGTTCAGATATTTTTTAATAAATTAAAAAATGGAGAAAAAAATAGATATAAAAAATTTAACAGAAGAAGAAAAGGAGAAAATATTAAGCAAGATATGGGGCTTTATAAAAAGATACGCCCCCGAAGTTACTGCTGATGATTTTAAACGAAAGAAAAGTGAAAGTATATCTGATTGGTGAGACAAACTTTTTGGTAGATATTGGTCTTCAACAGGACATTAGAATAAAACATTAGATAGAATTGGCAATGAAAGAAAAAATAGCATTAGTTGTTCCAGAAATTTCATTTTTTGAGGTTTGGGAAGTTATTTTATCAAAAATAAAAAGGAGAAAAGAGCTCGCAGAGAATTTAAGAAAAGAGGCAAATCAAATTGGCAGAAGCAACTATGCGGAAAAAAGTGCAAAGAATCTGAAAGAAAGTGCAAAATTACTTGAAGAAAGTTATGCGGCAGATATGTCTTCTCTTGAGGATTCCCTTAAAATATTAAAGCAAATTTGCACTATTATAGATTACAGCCCGACAATACATACGAGATCATATTTAATAACTCTGGATAAAAGATATGACATTGTGAATCCCGATGCTTCAGTCTATGAATCAATAAAAGAATTTGCTCGCGAGAACGACGGAATCAAAATCCATCCGAATAAAAACACAGATGATTTTGATAAGAAAATAATCCGTGAAGAACTAAATAATTTGGAGTTGAAGTTTACTTTGATTCAGGAAAGGTGATCAAAAGAATTACTGAATTGACAGAAGAAAAGTTAACACGGATTGGAGTTGAGAAAAGATAATTTTTTAAAATTAATAAAAGAAATAAAATTTAAAATGAAAGTTTCAATTATCGGAACCGGCTATGTTGGATTGGTAACAGGTGTTTGCCTGGCAGATAATGGAAATGATGTTGTTTGCGTTGATATAATTAAAGAAAAGGTTGATGCAATAAATGAAGGCAGAGCAATAATTTATGAAGAAGATTTGGAACAGATTTTGGTGAAAAATTTAAAAGAAAAACGCCTGAGAGCAACAACAAATATTGGCGAAGCTGTAAAATCCGCAGATGTTATTTTCATTTCTGTCGGAACGCCGAGCAGAGAAAATAAGGCAATTGATTTGGGATTTATTGAAAATACTTCCTGTGAGATTGGAAAGGCATTAAAAAATGAAACTAATTACAAAGTTATTGCAGTAAAAAGCACAGTAGTTCCGGGAACAACAGAAAATGTCATAATTCCCTTACTTGAAGAATTTTCAGATAAAAAAGCTGGCACAGATTTTGGGGTTTGTATGATTCCGGAATTTTTAAGGGAAGGAAGGGCAATTTATGATTTTATGAATCCTGACAGAACAATTATCGGTGAATATGATAAAAAATCAGGAGATAAAGTTTTTGAATTATTTAAAAACTTCTCCTGTCCGGTTTTGAGGACAAATTTAAGAACTGCTGAAATGATAAAATATGCGAGTAATGCCTTTCTTGCAACAAAGATTTCATTTATTAATGAAATTGCAAATATCTGTGAATTAAAAGGAATTGATGTAAACGAGGTTGCAAAAGGGATTGGATTGGATAAGAGAATTAATCCTCACTTTTTACATGCCGGAATCGGATTTGGAGGAAGTTGTTTTCCAAAGGATGTTTCTGCTTTAATCTCAAGTGTTTATGAAAATGGCTATGAACCGAAATTGCTGAAGGAGGTTATGGAACTAAACGAAAGACAAAAACTATGGCCTGTAAGAAAGGTAAATGAAATTTTTATTGATTTGAAGAATAAAAAGATAGCAATACTTGGACTAGCTTTTAAAGGAAACAGCGATGATATGAGAGAAGCACCAACATTTTCAATAATAAACTTATTACTCAAAAAGAATGCTAATATCCATACATACGATCCAAAGGCAACTGAGAATGCAAAAAGGATATTTGGAAATAAAATCAATTACTGTAAAAATATAGACGAATGTCTGAATGACGCGGATGTCTGCATTATTGCAACTGACTGGGACGAATTTAAAAAGATTTATGATAAATTTAATTTGATGAAAAACAAAATTGTTATTGACGGAAGAAAAATGCTAAATCCTGAAAAATGCAAGGAATTAAATGTAAAATATTACGGAGTAGGATATAAAAATGAATGAAGAAATTGCTTTAGTTACCGGGGGAGCAGGATTTATAGGAAGTCATTTATGCGAATATTTGCTTAATAAGGGCTTTAAGGTAATTTGTGCGGATAATTTATCAACAGGAAGCGAAAAAAATATTGAAAAATTAAGGACTAATGAGGACTTTAAATTTTTAAAGAAAGATGTAAGAGATGATTTGGAAATTAAAGAAAAAATTAATTATATTTTTGATATGGCATCAAGAGCATCTCCAAAGGATTTTAAGGATTATCCGATAGACATATTAACGACAAACGGATTTGGTGTTTTCA
This sequence comes from Candidatus Altarchaeum sp. CG2_30_32_3053, assembly GCA_001873845.1. Lineage (GTDB taxonomy): Archaea > Altiarchaeota > Altiarchaeia > Altiarchaeales > Altiarchaeaceae > Altiarchaeum > Altiarchaeum hamiconexum. The sequence continues at coordinate 4,806 of MNZY01000097.1, forward strand.
ATTTGCTTAATCTTGCTGAAAAAAATAATGCAAAATTTTTATTTTCTTCAACGAGTGAAATTTATGGAGATCCAAAAGAACATCCGCAAAAAGAAACATACTGTGGAAATGTAAATACTCTTGGAATAAGAGGTTGTTATGACGAAGCAAAAAGATTTGCAGAAGCAATGACAATGGCTTATGTTAGGGAAAAGAATGTTGATGCAAGAATTATCAGAATATTTAATACTTATGGTCCCCGCTTAAATGAGTATGATGGAAGAGTTATTTCAAATTTCATAACACAGGCATTAAGAAATGAACCAATAACAGTTTATGGGGATGGAAATCAGACAAGAAGTTTTTGTTATGTTTCTGATATGGTTGAGGGGATTTATAAAGCAATGATGGAAGGAAAAAAAGGAGATGTTTATAATTTAGGTGGTGAAGATGAATATAAAATTTTAGATATTGCATCTAAAATAAAAGAATTAACTAGCACAAATTCAAATATTGTGTTTAAGGAATTGCCTGAAGATGATCCAAGAATAAGAAAACCTAACATTGGCAAAGCAAAGAAATATTTAAATTGGGAACCTATTATTAATCTTGAAGATGGCTTAAAGAAAACAATTGAATATTTTAAAAATGAAATTTAATTATTTTAAAATTATCAGGTTTATCTTTTAAAATAAAAATGACCCAAACATACACTTTACCGGAATTCATGGAACGAGAAGTAATGATGTTGGTAAAATCCAGGCATTATTCAACCAGAATTGATGTCCTAAAGGACGCTTTAAGAGCTTTGTTCGCAACAAAGCCAAATTTAAAGATATCAGTGGCTTTGCAAATGTACCTGAATAACAATGTTCTACCAAGAGGAGCAGAGATTGCAGGAGTTACTACTGTTGAATTTAAAGAAATTATGGCAAATAAAGGAATAACGAGAGTTAGTGAATCCAAATCAACAAAAGACATGGATGAAAAAGCAAATAGTTATAATAAATTTACAATAAATTTATAAAAAGAACCAAAAATGGTTGAAGTTTCGGTTGTAATGCCTTGTTTAGATGAAGAAAAAACGGTTGGTATTTGTGTTGAAAAAGCAATAAAGGTCTTTAAGGAAAATAACATTGATGGGGAAGTTATTGTTGCAGATAATGGTTCAACAGATAATTCGGTGGAGGTTGCGAAAAAAGCAGGAGCAAGAGTTGTTTTTGAGAAAAGAAAGGGCTATGGAAGTGCTTATTTAAAAGGATTGAACGAAGCCAAAGGAGAATATATAGTAATTGCAGATTCAGATAATACTTATGATTTTTTGGAAATTCCAAAATTTTTAAAGTTATTGATGAATGACCATTATGACTTTGTTATTGGAACGAGATTAAAAGGAAAAATTATGCCTGGAGCGATGCCGTGGTTACACAAATATATAGGAAATCCTATTCTGACAAAAATTTTTAGAACTGTTTTTAGTGCGAATATTACA
>MNZY01000245.1 GCA_001873845.1 Candidatus Altarchaeum sp. CG2_30_32_3053
AAAAATTTAAATTATTAAATGTAGAAATGAATAAAGATAAATAAAGGTAAAATAAATTTATCCGGGTTTGTTTCTACCGCAGCTTATTATACGAAATTTAAAATAAAATTAATTGTTAATAATAAATTTAAAATAAAACAATTAAAAATCAAAAATTTAAAATGTTTGGTTTGGGCATGCAAGAATTATTAATTATATTGTTGATTATTCTTTTGCTTTTTGGAGCGGCAAAACTTCCCGAATTAGCAAAGTCGTTAGGAAAAGCAAAAAGAGAATTTGAAAAAGGAATAAAAGGAGAAGAAGGAGAGGAAAAAAATAAAGAAAAAGAAGAATCAAATAAGGAGGCATCTAAAAGCACTTCAGAGACAGCGAAAAAAGATGCACATAAATTTGAAAATTAAATGAAGTATCTGCACAATGGCTGAAAATGTGGAAGATGTAGAAAAAAAAGAGCCGACATTAAGTCATTTACAAGAACTTTTGCATCGCCTTAAAATAATTCTCATATCCATTGTCATTGTTTCTGTTTTTGTTATGCTCATTCCATCTTCCTTTTTTCCGTTTTTTGACGAGACAGATTTAAATTTAACCCAAAATGCAGCTTTTTCAGACAACAATTACAGCGGTTATTTGTACAATACCTTTACCTCCTCTTTGTTAAAAAAAATAGAAAAAGATATTCTTCCGGAAGGTGTTTCGCTGATTGCCGGCTCGTGGACAAGTTTGGTTGAGGTCTATTTTTTGCTTTCCATCACAATCGCCATTGTTCTTTGTTTTCCGCTCATCATATATGAAATTTATGAATTTTTAAAGCCAGCACTTTACAGAAAGGAAAGAAAATTTTTTATAAAATTTTTTATTTCTTCCATAGGACTATTTATTTTTGGAATTGTAATTGCCTACTATGCAATTTTACCTATAACTTTTAAGATTCTTATGTTCTTTGTCGGTATGCTTGGAGTTCTGCCTTTAATCTCCATTGATAATTTTGTTTTTATAGTTATGGCAATGCTTTTGGGAACCGGCTTTGTTTTCGTAAGTCCGGTATTCTTATTTTTTTTAATAAAAGCAAAAATTTTAAATCCAGATACAATTGCATCAAGAAGAAAATATATTTATGCAGGACTTTTGATAGTAATAATGGTTCTGACACCTGACCCTACTCTTGCGTCAGATATCATCCTGTTCGTTCCGCTTGTTGTCCTATTTGAAATTGCTTTGTATCTTGGAAAAAGATGGGCTAACTGATAACATTGTTGTTTATTGAATTTAAAAATTTAGACGCATCATTTAATCCATATTTCCAACTCATCATAAAAAATAGTCGTCAATTAATAGGAATGGCTTATATTTTTAATAGAGAGATATTTATATTTTTATAGTCATTTTGACATCTTTTGATAATATTGTTTTTGTCCATATTTATTCTTCAAATCATAATATGTAATATTGATGTTCAAAATAAATAATCAAAATTGACAAGTATAAAAATTCTGAAATTTCTACAATTGAGATTGAAATTATCTATGCAATTTGTAAAGAATTTGTAAAGAATATTTTGGATTCAGAATCCCAAAATTAATATTCTCTCATAATTTTTGTTATGATTTCCAATGCATCAGATAAATTTTCAAATCCATCATTATTGGCATCAACGCAAACACCAATTTCACCATAACCTTTCTCTCCGCTTAAATATTCAAGCATTTCAACAACATCAAAAATATCTTCAGGATATCTGCATTTCGTTACACACCCTTTATCTGTGCTGTTATCTTTCCATCCGTCGTACTTATCACAAGTGTTATTATCGCCATAAGACAAAAGCCAATTAACAGAATAAATATCAAAATTTTTGTTTTTGCGAATTGTGTTTGCATTTATAGTTAAATTTGAATAATACGAAATAATTCCCATATAGTTATTTAATATTGTGTTGTTCGTTATATCCAATAAAGAGCCATAGACATATATCCCGACATTTTTATTTAAATTTATGAAATTTCCCGCTATTGTGCTGTTTGATAAATTGTCCAGAGATACACCGTGCCATTTATTTGAAAATACAGAATTATTTGCAACAAATAGGCATGCAGAATTCTTAATGTAAATTCCATTATCCCTGTTTGAACTTATGCTGTTGTTGAACAGGTAAATGTTATTTGCATTATCTATTTTGATTCCCTCAAAGAAATTTGTAATTGCGCAATTCCTTATAGTAATATTCTGTGAATTTTTTAAATTTATTCCATAGTTATATCCAAAAAACCCTTTTATTTTGTGCTTGTTACAATCAAAGGACTTATTTGCTGAATTTACCAGATTGATACATGTTCCATCAGCAAAATTTATATCAAAGGTTAAATTTATTTCATTACAATTCGCATCGACGAGTTTCTTTGCACATTTTTCACACGAATCACAACAGCAGTTTCCATAACTTAATTCAGGATATGTAGTTGTTAATGCTACGCATCTAAAATCATCATTATGGTTTGAATTATTAAATCGTAAGGTGACATTTTTAAATGAAAATTTCGTTCCTCCGAAGGCACATTTGCCTGCCACAGCGGATTTGTTAAAGAATATTGAAATTTCGTTAATTCCTTCTGTTAAATTTTTCTCATAATAAACATCCTCAACATTGCTTTTATTGCAGTAAACATCTCCGTTTATTGTGTATGTTCCGTTTTTTGTTATGTCAACCGTAACATTAACGCCGTATTCGTAAATATCTGAAAATTTTATAAAAGAAGATGCTGATGATTCAAAGTCAGTATATTTGTAATAAGGGCTGCAACATTTCGTAGCTTTATCCTGTCTGTCATTGTCTTTATAAATTTCAACATTGATATTAAAATTTCCATCTTTTTTGCTGCTTCTTATATTCTTTCCGTCAAAACATAGCACAACACCATTAACGCCTTTTGTAAGGTAAGTTGTATTTGAAGCTGAGGAGGCAAATGCTCCTGCAACATCTATTTTTCCTGAAACAGTATAAGTTCCGCTTTCCGTTACATTAACCTTAACCCATACATTAAAGGAATCATAAAGCGAATTGTTATTGTTGTCAGGAGTATGATACCCTGCCATGGCGTCAATAATTGACACATAAGTTACATTATTCTCAACCTTGAAGTAAAATCTTTTTTCATCTCTGTTTGTGCATTTAATCAGATATAGTCCTTTTGTATCCGGTGAGAAATTTAATAAATTTGCTCCACCTATAATTGTATTTGAATTAATAGTATAAATAACCTTAATAAAAGCATCTTCATTCAGTGATGACAAACAACTTATATTAACTGTATCATTGATATAAAATACAGGCAATGTTCCATCAATTCCGTAGTAATTTGAGCCAATCGTTTTTCTTGAATTTTTGCTGATATTAATGGTTAAATTTTCTTTTGTGAAATGGAAATTGTTTTTTTTAAATTTCAGCAAAGGACTTCCGAGCAGTACAAATTCCATAATTGTCCTTAATCTATACTCATCTAGTCCGTCATTTTTCATTCTTTCAAACGCATCTATATATGCTTCTCCTGTTGTATTCTTCTTTGAGGTCATAAAATACTCTAAAATTTCATTCATATCTCCAACATCATAATTATCTGCGGAACCATTATTCAAAGTTATTCTCGCAGCACCATAATTTACCCTGCTTCCCCCTACATAAGTAATGGAATCATTCTTCAATAAATTTTCTGCAAAACTTTTAGAAAAATAATCCCAAATTGGAATTGTTGCTGAATCATAAGCACCGTTCATACAAGCAACCGAAACAAAAATTGCAGAAGAATTTGTGTTTAAATTTCCCCACACACATTTATTTGAAAAACAGGCAGAAACACCGCTTCCATGCCCAAAGTGAAAAACCAAATCATAATTTTTTAATGCATCTGCTAATTTGGATGATGTAAAATTCCCGTCTGTTTCAAAAAATTTAGTATAATTTAAATTTAAATTCTGCAGAGTGTGTAATGCGGAAATTTCATCCATATATTCATCATCACCATTAAAAATTTTTCCCCCGAACAGACCAATCTTTGAAATTGTTTTATTATAATTTTTTATCTTTTCAACCATAGCCGATGCATCCTGTTCATTACTGACAAGAATCCTTCCAGCTGCATGCTTCATCGTTAAATTTTCTTCATCAAAGACAGCATAAAATAAGTCAGTGGGAACCCAGAGATTATATTTATCAGTCGGGTCATAATAATATTTATCAAAATAATAATAACTTGGAGGAATTGCCGTTGTATTGCCAAACAAAATAACATAAGATGAATTCTGCTGACTCAAAAATTTCCTTATCTTCTTTGCCAAAGTATAGTTAAATTTTCCTGTGTGTTCATAATTTTTCACCTGTTCCCACGCACACAACGAATCATCGTTGTAGCCCATAAAGCCCACATCCAATTCTAAAAAATTTTCAAAGTCGCTGATTTTGTAAATTTCAGTAGGAATATTCTGGTTGTAAAATTTACCCAATTCCTGTGCCTGACTGTTCAGTTCATCTGGTGTTATAATTATTATTTTTGAAAAATTTTCCCCGTAAGCAGCCGGAAAAAGACAAAATATGATTCCAAAGACAAGTAAAATTTTTGCATTCATTGTTTTTTATTTTTATTCTTGTTTCTAATTATATTTTTATAAAATTTAATAAAATTTAATAAATTCAGATAAAGTAAAGGTAAAAGTAAAACAAAAATGTTGCCAATATGTAATATATGTGCAAAAACAAGGACCTTGTGTGCATCGTGTGAAACGAAGTTAAAGAATGAGGAAATTTCGGAAATGGATGTGAAAATTGCCCAGATGATATATGATTTTGGAAAGGGAGATCTTGGATTTGAAAAGGCGGTTGATGTGGGTGATTTTGTAGTTGTATTATCGCAAAAAGCAGACATAGGTAAAATCATTGGTCCAGGAGGAGAAAATTTAAGAAAAATGGAGGAATCAATCGGAATGCATATAAAGATTATGGGAGCGAGTTCAGCAGAAGAAATGATACATACTTTAATATCTCCTGCAAATATTGTATCTACGAGCAGGTTGTACAAAGCTGATGGAGGTATTATGAAAAAGATTACAATAAACAAGAATGATGTGGATAAGTTAAAGATGGATCTACATTCTATAAAAAAGATTGTTTCAAATTTATTACATACAGATGTTGAGATTGTTGTGGAATAAAATTTTAGAATATAGAATTTGAATCTCACTTGGTATGGAAACAAACAGGATAATTAATTTATGAGAGGTCTTTTAAAGGTTTGAATCTCACTTGGTATGGAAACAAACAGGATAATTAATTTATGAGAGATCTTTTAAAGGTTTGAATCTTACTTGGTATGGAAACAGTTGCTTCGGACAACGATTACCTGTTTCAGCATTTATTTAAATCGCACTATATGGTATGGAAAATAAGGTATAAAAACACATATAAAAATGTTAAAACAAGTTATTATTGTCAGAAGTGACTTAAAAAAACTAGGCAAAGGCAAACTTGCTGCACAGGTAGCACATGCTGCGGTCTCATCAGCAGAAATTTCAAAATTTAAGAAACAATGGATGGCAGAAGGACAGAAAAAGGTTGTCGTGAAGTGTGAGAATATTAATGATTTGCTTGAAATTTATGAAAGAAGTAGGACATCATCCATAGCAACATCACTGATTCAGGATGCTGGCTTAACAGAAATTCCGCCCGGTACAATTACTTGTGTAGGAATAGGCCCAGATGAAGAACAAAAAATAGACAAAATAACCAAAAATTTAAAACTTTTGTAATTGATTTTTATAAGTATGATTTTTTAATTTAATTTTAATTCAAATGAAATTTAGCGTAAAAGAAGAGGACATCATAGTAAAACATGAATGTGAAACGGACCCAAGATACGGATGTGAGCCGGAGAACAGAAAGATTTCGGACTACATAATTTATGGAATTATAAATATAGACAAGGTAAAGGGGCCAACTTCACACCAGATTTCATATTGGGTTAAACAGATGCTGGGCTTAAAAAAGGTTGGACACGGCGGAACACTGGATCCAAATGTAACAGGAATACTTACAATCCTGCCTCAGAATTCAACAAAAGTAGAGCGGGTTATTGCTTCTGTAAATAAAGAGTATGTAGGCATAATAAATTTTAGCAGGCCCATAGAAAAGAAAAAGATAGAGCGTTTATTTGAATATTTTACAGGAGAAATTTACCAAAAGCCGCCGTTGGAATCTGCTGTTTCCAGAAGAATCAGAAACAGAACTGTGTATTTTATGAAATTTCTGGAGATGGATGAAGACAGAATAAATGTATTGTTCAGAGTCGGATGCGAAGCCGGGACTTATATAAGGGTTTTGTGCAAGGATATCGGATTAATGCTTGGGATGAATGCAGTAATGGCTGATCTGAGAAGGACAAGGTCAGGAATTTTTGATGAGAATTCCTGCGTGTATTTACAGGACCTAAAGGACGCTTTTGAAATATGGAAAGAAACCGGAGATGAAAAATATTTAAGAAATATTATCCATCCTGTTGAAGAGGTCTGCGACGGGGTTAAGAAAATATGGGTAAAGGATTCTGCGGTTAATGCTGTTTGCTATGGTGCTAACTTAAAGATTCCAGGAATTGCCCGGTTTGAAAAAGGCATTAAACAAAATGATACCATAGCAATAATGTCTTTAAAGAACGAACTTGTTGCAATAGGCAAGTCGTTAAGAACATCGGAAGAAATTGAGAAAATGGATAAAGGTGAAATTGTGGACATAGACAGAGTAATAATGGAAAGAGATGTGTATCCGAAATTGTGGTAGAGACTATATGATGAAATTTTAAAAATAAATTTTTGTGTGAATTCCCTCCTTTTTTTCAATAAAATTCTTTAGTCGTTCCGGAAAATTTCCGTTAATAATGTATGCTGTTTTTTTGTACCTTTGAATAAATTTTAGGAAAGCAAAATCAATAACGTTGCTCTTGATTTTTTCAAGTTCTTTTGCTGAAATTTCATTGTATAAGTCCTTGTCAACAAAAATTCCGTCAACGCTTTTAAGCAGAATTATAGTTTCCGCATTAACTTTACTGGCAATATAAACTGCTATGCTATCAGAAGTAATTTCATTTGAAATTTCCATCCCGCTATCACTCAGCAGGCGGGATGGCAGAAATATTGTATTTTCTTTTAATTCATAACTTGTCTTGATTTTTGTAAAGTTTGACAGAAGCATGCCAACAATATCCATCGCCAGAATACACGCATTATGAGAAATTTTTAAATTTAAATTATGGCTTTCATAATATTTCAAAACAAGGTCAGCAAATTCCCCTCCCCCAGGAAGAATGATAAATTTATGATTCAAAGATATTTCTTCCAGAATTTCAAAGATTTTCCTTATTGCCTTTGGATTTTTGCTTAAACTTCCGCCAAATTTTATAACGAACATATTAAAAAAATATAAATTTATAAAGTAAATAAAATTAGATTTATACTTAATTAAAAATAATTTCATAAAAATTTAAAATGGCATCAATTGTGTTTTGTTTTGAAGTTCATCAGCCGAGACGGTTAAAATGGTTTTGGCCTGACAGCGTCCGGAATGAAAAAGTTGAAAATATGGAGAAATT
>MNZY01000102.1 GCA_001873845.1 Candidatus Altarchaeum sp. CG2_30_32_3053
AATTATAATCCAAAAAAGAAAAGCAACATTTTCTAACAAAATATAATTCCAGATAAGTAATGTTCCTAAAAATAAAATTATAAATCCAGAAATAAGTTTTAATCTACTAAGTCTTTGTGAAAAAATAACTTGAACATCTTTATTTATTTTTTCTTTTTTTTGATTGATTTATTGTGTAATTCCATTTTGGATTTTTCTTGTTAAATTTTATATTAATTTCTTCTAATTCTTTGTCCGATACTTTTATTCCTTTTTCGTATTCATTACGATCTAATGTTGCCTCAATTTTTAAACCTTTTTTTGTAGTAGTATTGCTTATCAAATTAATTATCATTTCGTAACTTTCTAATGGTTGTCCTTTCCAATTCATACTGATAAATGAAAACATTCTATGTTCTATTTTATTCCATTTACTCGTGCCAGGTGGGTAATGACAAACAGTGATTTCTATTTTTATTTCATCTGATAATTTTTGTAAATTTATTTTCCATGTCCGGTTTCTTGAACCATTACTCTCCCCACTATCTGCACAGACTAATAATTTTTTGGCTTTCGGATAATTTTTCTTACCCATTAAATACCACCATTGTCTTATACCATTTACTGCAAATTCCGCTGTATATAGATCTATGCCAACATTTACAAATCCTTCGTTTTTCTGGATGTCATAAGTTCCGTGAGGTATTGCCACTCCTTCCCCTAATGAAGCAAAATCATGGTCGTGAACCTTCTTTGGATCACTCTTTTTTCTCCATATCTGTCCGGTATTTTTAAAATTACCAACTTGCTCCTTCTTTTTAGCATCAACAGAAATAACGGGTTCGTTATTATCAATATATTTTTTTACTTCGCTATTAATGTGTATAAATTGTTCGTCTCTGTTTTCGCTATTGGAGTTTCCAAGTGTTTTTTTATTTCCTTGCAAAGTGTAATCCGCCTCTGAAAGCAAATTATAAACGGTTCTGTAACTTACTTTTATCCCTTTTTTGTTTAATTCATCAGATATATTTCTGGTCGATTTACATGTCCACTTTAACGCACTCATAGGGTCGCCAGCAGTATTTTCATTCATTATCAATTCTAATTCTCTGACAATGTTTTCATTAATATTCGTAATTTTTTTCCTGCCAGCACCTTCTTTTCTAATTTTTTTCTCTAATTGTTCCTGGTCTCTTAATTCTCTAATACCCTTTGTTATTGTGGTTCTTGACATCGATGTTAATGCTTTAACTTTTGTAATGCCGCCATAACCAATTTCTGTTGCTTTTTGGGCTGCACACCAACGTTTTTGACTTTCATTTAACGTATGAAATATTTTAATCCAATAATTTTGTGCTTTTGTTTCCATAAAAAATAATTATTTTTGTTTTGCAAAGATAATTATTTTTATAACTTGTTCAATTTATTTTTTCACAACCCCTTAATTTTGTAAATTTTTAAAATTACTCCTCCATTTTTTGATGGTGGGAAAGATGGGATTTATGTAATTCAAATATTTAAAACTGGTTTTAAAAATATGAAAACATTTAGGGTTAATTTGGCATTAAAAGTTCCATGCAATTTTGAGGTGGAAGTAAAGACAAAATCCAAAAAGAAGCACTTGAAAAAGCCATAGAAAAATATAACTATGTGGATTACGATGAAGGCAATTTTGCAGAGGACTGAAATAACCAAGAATTAGATATAGAAGAAAACAATTGAGATGCAGATAAATCTAACAGCATCTTTATTGAAGAAATTAAAAGAGCAAAATAGTTCTTTGCGAAGCAAAACATATAATCCTTAATTAATCTCAACCTCAAGCCCCATAAAAACAGGTCCCTTCAAAACAATCCTTTTATTTTCCGTACTTATAAACCTTCTCGCTCTGCCTCTAATCATTATATTTACATCAGAAGGACTTTTAGCCATCTTGATTTCCAGGCAAAATTTTTCCTTTTCCCCTTCCTTCACTTTACTTTCTTTACCTGCTTTACCTTCTTTACCTTCTTTACCTTCTTTACCTTCTTTACCCTCTTTACCTTCTTTACCTACTTTACCCTCTTTACCCTCTTTACCTTCTTTACCTTCTTTACTTACTCTATTCTCAATCTCTTTCGCAAAATAATTTGAGACAGTATACAGGAAATTTAAATTCGTTTTTATACCTTTTCCTTTTATGTTCTTTCCTTCTTCTCCGAATTTTTCAATATCCCCGGGAATTCCATAAACACTTCCTTCAAAAACATAAATTTCATTCAAAGCCGCAGGTCCGAGTAAATTTTTATTTTCTTCATCTTCAAATACAGAAATTTTAAGCCAGCGGTTCATTAAATTTCCTTCAAAACACAAAAATTTACAGGGAGATTTTTCACAGGCATGAATTTTTGCGGTTTCATAAATTTTGCCCGCAATGTTCCTTCCTTCATCTGTTTCCGGAACAGATGATATACATATTGATTTGGCAATTTCTTCATCGCTTAAATGCAGATCTTCATAAAACTGTGGATATAAGACCTTTCGAATATCACTTATATTGTTTCTGACCATTAAAATCCTTTCAAGCCCAAAGCCGATATTAAAAACATCAATATCTCCAGGAATATTGTAATTTTTCAAAGCCATTCCTGAATACATCCCGCAGTCGGCAATTTCTATATTATTTGAAAAAATTTCATATTCAAGGTCTTGTTTGTAATAATTTGATGTCACCTTTTTTTTGGTAAAAACAATATTCGCAAATCCCATCTCATTTAAAATTTTTTCCGCGGTTTTCATTCCGTCTTCAATATTTAAATTTTTGTCAGCAATTACGCAGGATGCTCCGTAATGTGTCCTCAGATGTGTTGCATCCTGTCTTTGCTCTCTCCTGAATCTTAATCCGATGGAAAAAAATTTTAACGGCAATTCTGTCTGTTTTTCTATCTCGGCTTCAAGTGTCAGAAACCACGCCGCTGTCATGTGTGAGCGAAGTGTTGTTCTGCTGCATACCGGCTCAATATTTTTAAACGCCGGAAATAAATCAAGAATCTCCATTGCCTGTGTTGAGTTAATTTTCATGCCTTTAATCATTTCTTCAAGCATATTATCGCCCTCAATCGCCCCTTCTCTGTAATTCCTTAAAATTTTCTTAAATTTATCTGTGCTTATGTATGGGCTGATTTCCTTTATTTTTGCAATTTCTTTATCACTTAATCCAATATCGGGTCTCGGAAGGCCGCCAAGATAAAAAACCCTGTCAAGGATTACAGGTGCCTCCTTTCCGTACTGTTTATATACTTCCTCCTCCTGAATAAATAAGGGATTTTCAACCTCGTCAAAACCAGCAGAAAGGAAAATTTCTCGTGTTTTTTGTATGAGCGTATGTATTATATGTGGTTTGCCTTGCTTGTGTTGCATCGTAAATTTTTAAAATTTTCACAATAAATTTCACAATAAATTTCACAATAAATTTGTAATGCGATGTTAAATTTTAATTTTACTTCTTAATTTTACTTCTTAATTTTACTTCTTAATTTCTTAATATTTAATTATAAATTTTAATTATTAATAATACTTTAAACTCTAATTACTAATAAATTTTAATTTTAAATTTAATTAATAAATATGTTGCGAAATAATTTTCAATCTATTGTTATTTTCAAATCTCTGCGATTTGAAAATGATGTGACAATATATTCACAACAATTATGAATTTTTTCCATCATTTTAAATTTATTTAAAATCTCCGAGCATTTTTAAAACGCAGAGTTTTAAAAATACACAAACGGAGTGAGCGTAACAGCGAGGTGATAAAAAAATAAATTTTTATATGGTTCATCTATTGTTATAGTAGGAAATAGCCCTTATAAACTATTTCACAACAACTCTAATAAATTTTAAAACAAAATAAGCAAAATAAGCAAAATAAAATGGATTATGATGTTATTGTTATTGGGGGGGGACCAGCAGGACTTTCTGCTGCGCTTACAGGAGCATGCTATAAATTAAAAACACTTGTAATTGAAGCTGCCGCTGCCGGTGGAGCGCTGGTGAATAATTTTCCCTGGAAGGTTGTTGATAATACCCTTGGATTTAGAAATATGACCGGAAAGCAGGTTGCAGCAATTTATGTTGAGCATATAAAAAACGAGGATGTTGATATAAAAGAAAATGAAGGTGTTGAAAATATAACCAGGGATGATGTTGCAGACGAAATTTTGGTTGAAACAAATAAAAATAAATATACTGCAAAGGCAGTAATAATAGCAATAGGGGTGCTTGGAAAACCGCGAAAGGCAAATGTGCAAGGAGAAAATTTAAACGGCGTTAATTACACACTCACATACCCAAATTTATATGCAAACAGGAAAATTTTGGTTGCCGGAGGAGGAGACACAGCAGTTGAATGGGCTGTAGGATTGGATAAAGCAGGAGCGGAAACAACGATAATACACAGAAAGGATGTATTCAGGGCAAATGAAAAAAATCAAAAAGATATTGCAGAAAGTAAGGTTAAAATTTTATGGAATACGGAAACAAAGGAGATTTTGGGGGAAAATGGCAAAGTAAAAGGGGCAATACTCATAAATAACCAGACAAATAAAACAATAACTGAAAATTTTGATGAAATTTTTCTTGGATTAGGTAATGTTCCGCACAGCGATTTTCTTGAAAAAATAAAGGTTAAAACAGATGAAAGAAGGATGAAAATTTTAGTTGATGAAACAATGAAGACAAATATAAAAGGCATCTTCGCAGCAGGAGATATTACACAAAAGTGGCTTAAAATTCCAGAGGCAATCGGTGAAGGCGGATTTGCGGGGATTTGTGCTTATAAGTACATAAAGAATCCTTACTGGGCGTAAGTTTGGCACGAAATTTAAATGAAGATTCGGCAATATTTAAATAAAATTTATTTTCACTATATAAAGCAGGACATTGTTCTTAAATCAAAATATATAATAAAAATGTACGATACATCCGCGATTCTTCAAAACTGCGAACACTGTTCTCAGAAATTAGCTGGTCTCATAACCTTTTACTTCTAAACAAAACAAAAACAATAGAGGAAAAGGAGTTTTATATAAAGATGTCTATAAAGGAGCGGTGGTCTTTTCGCGAACTTCCGCGCCAAATAGATTCAGCATATTTTGAAAGATACATGTTGTCTCAAAAACCAGATAAATTAGAGGAAATAGAACGAGACAAACCTGCCATTCCATTGGAAGATATCCATCGTCGCCTGAGAGATGAGTATATTTTAGAGTTCCTTGACTTATCGGAAACGTTCTCTGAAAAAGAACTAAGGAAAGCAATTCTTAAAAATCTCATAGTATTCTTCCCCGACCTTTCCAACTTAACCTTTGTTGGAGAAGAATACCCTATAACGGTTGACGATGAAACATTTAAAATCGATTTATTGTTTTTTCACATAGAACTTAAATGTCTTGTGCCAGTTGAGCTCAAAATTGGCGATTTCAAACCGGAATATGTGGAAAAAATGCTGTTTTATCTTTGAGTTCTTGACGAGCAAATAAAGCTACCGGACGAAAATCCATCAATTGGTTTGATCCTCTGCCGCTCAAAAAAAGAAGGGGTCGTTCGCATGACTTTGAGTAAAACACACGGTCCGATAAAAATTTCATCGTTCCATAATATGTTTCCCGATAAGAAACTCATACAGTAGCGATTGGAAAGTTTAAATCAAACTGCTTGAAGAAATATTTGAAGAATAAATATCCAACAATATTTGGAACAAAAAGGTTCCGGTAAATTTCAAAATTTTTAAATAAAAAACCAAAATTTAAAGTTAAAATTTAAGATGCTTAAGAAAGGATATTATCCGGGATGTTCTGCCAGCGGGACATCAAAGGACTATGCAATGTCAACTAAAAAAATTTATGAAGCGTTAGATATAGAATTACCGGAATTAAAGGACTGGGTATGCTGCGGTTCAAGTCCTGCACACATTTCATCGCTTCTTTTGGCTGATGCACTTGCACTTAAAAATTTATCTCTTGCAAAGGAGCAGAAATTTAAAGAACTCGTATAATAAGCTGCGGTAGAAACAAACCCGGATAAATTTATTTTACCTTCATTTATATTTATTCATTTCTACATTTAATAATTTAAATTTTTCCTAAATATTATTTTATTTTTTTACTGTTTTATTTTAAATTATTTTTTTTTTATTT